>NZ_CP028105.1:2700000-3000000 GCF_003019675.1 Fusobacterium ulcerans
TAAAATTCATATTTTTTATATATTTAAAAATAACCTTAAAAACATATATGTATTGCAGTACGCCTTTGTGTATAAAAGCGAACTTTTTTATTGATGTTTTTATAACAATTATAACCTTTAATTTTGAATTAATCAACAATTAAATTTTTGATAAAAAATAATATGGTTAAAAACTAAAAGCTTTCTACAGAAGGAGTTTCCCCCAATTAAAGTTCGCTTTTATACACAAAAGAGAACTTTTTTAAAAAAGATGAATTACAAGTGATTTTAATGGAGGGGAAAGATTGTGTTAGAGAAAATAATGAAAGAAGTAAAAAGAAAGGTAAAGAAAAAAAGTCTAAATATAACAACAGCAGCTGTAATAGGATTTTTATTATCATGTCCACTGGCAATGGGAGAAGGCTTAGAAATAACTCAAGAAACAGGAGAAGAAATACTGTTTAATGAAGAAATATATGATAAGGCAACACATCCATTTGAAGAAAATACTTTTGAAAATAATGTTTATACTAATAATATGAATATAGAAGATAGTGATTCAGTAGGAAATACTGGGTGCGGTCTGTTTATTGAAATGGATGAAAATCTTGGATTGAAGATAGATAATAATGGGATAATATTAGGGAGTAGAAAAGGATACAATCAAGATGGATTTGGAGTTTGGAATTATACTTCTAAAATAGAAAAGATAAATAATAATGGAATAATACTTGGAGAAGGTCAAAGATATGGGAGAGGAATTCTTAATTATGCAACAATAAGTAGTATAGAAAATAAAGGAATAATATATGGAAATTCAGACAGCATAGCTTCTGGAGTACAAAATGAAAGTAGTGGAATTATAGGCAAAATAGATAATTCTGGTAAAATAATGGGAGTACTGGCGAACGAATCAAGGGGAATTTATAATACTAAAACTATTACTGATATGAAAAATATAGGGATAATATACGGTAATGGAAATACAGGTTTTGGAATTAAAGGTAATGGTGGAGTAATAAAAATATTAGAAAATTCAGGGTTCATAATTGGAATAGGAAATAATGGTGAAGGACATGGAATCTCAAATTATAATAATTATTCTGAAGGTCCAATAGAGAATTTGGAAAATACAGGAAAGATTATAGGAATATCAGTAAATGGTTCTGGATATGGGTTAGCAGGAATTAACTCTGGTTCAAAACCGATTACTATTATTGATAATTTAGGAATGATAATAGGAAAGGGGAAATCTTCTGGAAAAGGTTTACTTAGTGAATCAACTTCAGGAGATAAAATAAATAACTTTGGAATAATTTATGGAAATACTCATGCCATTGATACGAATACTACAGGCGAGCCAGCAGGGAATAATTATGGATTATTGTTAAATAGTACAGATTCAAAAAAAGTAATAAAACTATCAGAAGTAAAAAAAGATATTGTGAACTATGGGATAATATTTAAAGTTAAAGCTGATGGAACATATGAATTGGAAAGTGATACTTCAACAGAATATACTGGTGGTGAAGAGGTAACTGTAGATATGTTTTCTAAGAAAAGAGATATGAAAGTAGAAAATGCATCTACATCTACATCAGGAAGTGTTAGTTTTTCAGGAAACACATATGAAAACTATATCTTGAATGGAATAACAGATACTTTAAAAGTATCAGGAACAGGAAATACAATAAAAGGTTCTGTGGTAAATGCTTATACATCTGCAATAAAATTTGAGAATACAGGAGATAACTCTCTTACTATTTCTGGAAGTATTATAAATGGTGGATTAGATGATGATGGAATAGCTATCAAAGGAGACTCTAAAAACGATGAGCTTATTTTAGAAGCAGGAGAAATAGAATTCAAAAATGAAAGTGTTGAAAAAATAAATACTGTTATAAATGGAAGTATAAATTTAGGAGAGGGAGACAACAAACTTACAATCTTTGAAGGAACAGTAATAAATGGAGAAATTATAACAGGGAGTGGAAATGATACTCTTACTCTAGGAAAAGAAAATCTAAATCGCAGTGCAGAGCAGGAAGAAATAAATATTTTTAATAATATAAAAGGATTTGATGAAACATCAATTAAAGGAAATGTAACAATATTTGATAAAACTTATGTATTTAATAAAGACTTGAGTGTTGTTGAAGAAAAATTGACAGCAGAGCTTGGAGATATAACATTGGAAAATGGAAGTAACTTAATACTTAAAATAGACGATACACAGAAAGAAGGAGATAAAATTACAGGTCATGCATTGCATGGAAATACAGGAAGTATATCATCTAATGGGGGAAAACTTTTGTTGGATGTAGGGAAATTATCTGCTGGAACTATAGTAAACTTCGGTGGAACAGAATTGACTGATTCAATGAAAGGAAATGAAATAAATTACTCTTTGGATATAACATTGGACAGCCTTTCTCTTCTCCATAATATTGAAAAAATTTCAAATGAAGATATTAAAGTGACAATAAAAGGAAATCTACCTATAATGCCTTATCCAGATAATATAAATTATAATCAGTTAAATAAGATATATCAAGGAATTCTTTCAACTGATCAGGTAAAATATTTCAATATTGTGAGCAAAGAAAATCTTTCTACTTTTTTAGGATATTTAAATAATATCTATGCAGGAAATCCATACTCATACTCTTCTGAGCTTTCAAGAAAATCAACAGGAATGTTTAGAGATATTGTAACAGAGAATATCTTCAGACCAGAAACAAATAAATGGATGATACATGGGGGATTAACTCATGTAGATGGTGGAACTAAAGATACATACTATGGAAAAGGATATTACACTTATGACATAGGAAGTGCTGACATGGATGCAGATACTAAGATAACTGGAGCATATATGCTAGGTGAGTATGGAGTATCAGATACACTTACTTCTGGAGTAGTAATTGGAGGAAACAAATTAAAATCAGATCTCTCAAATGGCTCAAAAGTAGATGGAAGTGCAATGTATTTAGGAGCATATGCTAAGAAATATGTAGGAAATCTAAAAGTAACAGCAGGATTAGGATTCCAGTATGGAGACTATAATGCTGACAGATTAGCAGTAAATAAAGTAGCTTCTGAAAAAGCAGAATCAGTAATGAAATATTCAGATAACTATAACGATATAACATACGATATTTACTTAAATGGAAGATATTCTCATAATATTGGAGACAATTTATTCTTAGAGCCTTACGCAACATTATCATATATGTACATAGACCAAGATGGAGCTAATGAAGGAAGTAAAGCTCTAGCTATTGAAACTGATTCCAAATCATTTGATTATACAGTAGGAAAAGTAGGAGTAGACTTGAAAAAAGTAATACCTCATGAAAAAGGTAAAAGCACTGTATCAGCAGGGGTAAGTTATACTAAAATTTTAGATGGAGCAGAGGAAAAATATATCACAGGAAAATTCAAGAATGGATCAAACTTTGATATTCTTATAGCTCATAAAAATAAACATAGTATAGGATTAAATGCTAAATATGCTCTTGAATTAGAAAACGGAATAATCTTTGATGTAAAAGGAACTTATTCTATTGAAAGAGATTCTCATAATCAATCTGGTAAAAATAGAACTAAAGGTGAATGGATAATCGGAACAGGGTTAGGATACAAGTTTTAATTGATTTATAAAGTTTTAAGGGGGAACGATTATGAAAGAATCAGATTTTATTAAACTTTATAAAAAGAAAATAAAGACTAAAAACTATATGGAAACAAAGAAAAAAGTAGATTTATTCTGGAATGCACTTTTTAAACTGTTAAATGATGAAAAGAAGATTGTAATAAAAAATTGGGGGATTTTTGAAAAGAAAAGTGTGAAATCAAGAAAAGTAGTAGTGCCAACATGGACAGAAGCAAGGTATACCAAACCTAAAGAAATAATAAAATTTAGAGCAGGAGAGAGATTAATAAAAAAGGTAAATAAAAGTGGTGAAGCCAATGAATAAAAGATCATTAGCAAAGTTATATAGAGAAATGAGTTTAAGAACGTTGGTACTAAGTGAATCAATAAAAGAAATAGATATATTTCTTGAAACATTGGAAGAAGCCTTGCTAGTAGATGGAGAAGTTAAATTTACAAAAGTAGGAGTATTTGAAATTCTTACAAGAAAATCAAGAGTGATAGCCAATCCTGTAACAAAAGAACCAATGATGATATATCCAAAGAAAACGGTAAAATTTAGAGTATCTAAAAAAATGAAATAGCAGAATAACAAAATCAAATATTTTTAGCTGTACTTTGAATGGCAATGAAAGGTTGTTATTTGAGTACAGCTATTTTTATTTTTCAAATACTTCTTAAACTTCCAGACTCTGTACATAGATTAATATCTGTGGTACTATTTAGATATAATATTTTCAGGAGGTGAGGAAGCTGAGTATAAATAAATCTGAACTTAAACTTTTAAAAAGAATACAGGAGAAAAAATTTTTTAATCTGGAAGAGTCAGAAAAGGTATTTAATAAAAGTGAAATAAGTCTGAAAAGAAATATAGCCAACCTCAACAGCTATCTCCCTGAAGAGAAAAAAATAAAAATAATAAACAGTACTGTAACAGCAGAAATAGATTACAGAGACTACATAGATTTTGTGCATAACCTTTCCTTAAATGATTATATGATATCTCAAGAGGAAAGAGTCAACCTTATGATTGTCTATTCTTTTTTCAGTGAAATATTAAATATGACGAGCTTATATGATAATTTAGGAATCAGCCTTACTACTAAGAAGAAAGACAGTAAAGAATTAAATAATATATTGGAATCTAATGAGCTGAAATCTGAAATAGTAGCAAAGAAAGGAATAAAAGTAATAGGAAATGAAAGAAATTATCGTATCCTTATAGCTTCTATATTGTCAGATGTATTTGATCTTGATTTTGATGACAGCCTTATAAATAGAAAGGCAAATAATCCTCTTGAAAGAATGATATTCAATTATTTTATAGTTAAGGGAGCTAAGGAGATAAGCAGAGCCAAAAATATACTAAATGACTTTTTAGAGGAGAATAAATTAAGAATATCTTATTCTTCAAAGAAATTTATATATATCTATATTGCTTTGAGTCTGTACAGAATAAATAGAGAACACAGCATAGAGGATAAAACTGTAAAAAATATGGTGAAAATCAATGAGTATAACATATTGGGAGATAAATTTGAAGACAATTTTTTGAGCTATCTGGTATCTTCACTTGATTATACTATAAATTTAGAATTACTTATTAGTGAAGAGCTTGAAAATCTTACAAAGGAATTTATTGAAAAAGTACAGAGCAGAGTGATAACACAATTCTATAATTATGATCAGTTGTTTAGTGAAATATATGGCTATATTCACAAATCTTTGATAAGAAACAGTTTTAAATATAGTTTTTATGACAATAATATTGAAAATACAAAGAATGTCTATACTAGTCTGTACAATGTAGTAAAAGATTCAATAGAGACTATTGAGGAAAAGTATGAAATATACTTTACTCATCAGCAGATATCTGCCCTGACTCTTATATTCAGAAAAACTGTCATGAAGAATAAAGTACTTGGAAGAAACAGAAAGAAAATAGTGATAGTAAGTAATTCAGCAATAGAAAAGATAGATTTTTTTGTGGAGATACTTAAAATATATACTGATGTAGACATAGTTTTGAAAATAAATATAAATGAACTTTATCTGTTGAAAGATACAGAGTACGATCTGATAATAACTTTTTCAAATAGAATAAAATCTCTTCTTGAATTTAATGGCTATGAAAATATAAAGCTTAATTTTTATTTGGGAAATGAAGATGTAGAAAAACTGTTCTCATTGGGAGTTTCTACTGGAAGCAGAAAAATAAAAGTTAATGGTTTTATAGAAGAGATAAAAGGAAAGAGTGAGGAAGAGATAAAAGAGCTCTTATTAAATAAATATGAGCATTATTTCTTGAACTCATAATAAAAGGTGACTGAAAATTAATTTAACTTTTAGCCACCTTTTTATTTTAGAATATTTTATCTGTAATATTATTTATTTTTAAGTAAATCTCTAATTTCAGTAAGCAAAACTTCTTCTGCTGAAGGAGCAGGTGGTGGTGCTGGTGCTTCTTCTTTTTTCTTTTTAAAGTTGTTTATAAATTTAATAAAAACAAATATACAGAAAACAATTATTATGAAATCAAGAGTATTTTGTAAAAACATTCCATATTTCACCATAATAGGTTCTGCCCCCTGAGTTGGAGAAGGAATTGTCAGAGCAAGGGCTGAAATATCTATTTTTCCAGTTATTATACCAATTAGCGGCATAATAATATCATTAACCATACTTGAAACTATTTTTCCAAAAGCTCCTCCTATGATTACCCCAACTGCCATATCTAGTACATTTCCACGTACTGCAAACTCTTTAAATTCTTTAAAAAATCCCATAAAAAACCTCCATTTCTAACAATTATAAAATAATTATAAATATATTATATACCATATGATACTGTAAATAAAGAAAAATTCCTTTTATTTTTTAAAAATAAAAATAAATACATCATTTTTTTAAAATATAAAAAATATTTTGCAAAAAGTTATTGACATACTTTGAAAAAGATGATAATTTATACCTATGAATAAATTATGAGAGGGTATTTCAGGAGGATAAAATGAGACAAGAAGCGACTATTAACAGAAACAGCATAACAGTAAACTTTACAATAAAATATTGCAATAATGCAGAATCTCTGTTAGATAGTGATGGATTTAAAAGAATTATGACAGCATTTCTAGAAAAATTGGAAAGAAAGGAAGTTCCAGTTTATACATACATAAAAGAAAGATGCAATGCAGAGGATGATCTGCCAGAAGTAATGATAAAATTCTTCAAGCTTCTTATCGTTTTAGAAGCAGAAGAAATAGCCACATTAGATGAAAAATATGCAAGACTTTTAGAAAGCAGAGATACATTAGTAGAATTTATAGAGAGGCTCTATACTTTCTGGAGAAAATTTGAAAGATATGCAGTAGTAAGAAATACAAAAAGAGGAGAAGGATTACAAAATGTAAACTTCATTGAAGCTATAAATAATTTTAAAAATCTGATACTTAGTACATACAGACAGATAGAAGAAGCTGTGATGGGATATAAGCACAGAGTTTACAGACAATTAAGTGCTGGTATAAATGCAGGAATAATATTGAATGATACTAAAAGAAGCTGTCCCTCTGAATATTCATTTTTAGAGAAAATACCTTTTATTGAAACAATTATATTACAGCCTCCATTTATTACTTATCCAAAAAGAAATACAAGAACAGGAATATTTCAGGAAGTAAAAGAAAATCCATTTAAAGACATATGTATAAACACTGAAAACTGGTTCTGTTATCCAGCTAAAGTGGGAGATTCACTGGCTTTCATATATTTCAACAGATACTTTATGTCACAAGGGATAGCTCTATGCAACCTTTTTGAACTAGCTAGAGAAGAAGAATATATGAACAGAAGACCTGACATATTATACATCTATGGTGTAAAAGACTTTGAAAATGAAATGAAAACTGTATTCTACAATGATAAAGAAAATAACATGATGATAGGATATGCAAACTATAATGAAGATATAGATTATTTTGGATATATGAAAAAAATGATATTAACACTTCACAATATAAGAATGATAGAAAAAGGAAAACTTCCAATACATGGTGCAATGGTAAATATTGTCATGAAAAATGGAAAGACATTTAATATAGCTATCATGGGAGACAGTGGAGCTGGAAAGTCAGAAAGTCTGGAAGCATTCAGAACTCTCAGTGAGAAGTATGTAAAAGATATGAGAGTCATATTTGATGATATGGGAACATTTGTTTTGAATGAAATTACAAGCCCTAAAGCATATGGAACAGAGATAGGAGCCTTTGTAAGATTGGACGATCTTGATACTGGATATGCATACAAAGAGATAGACAGAAGTATTTTTATGAACCCAGATAAGATAAACTCAAGAATAATTATCCCAATAGCTTCATACAATGATATTATGAAGGGGTATCCTATAGATATGTTCCTTTATGCTAACAACTATGAAGAGGGAGAAGAGATAGAATTTTTCAATTCACCAGAAGAAGCAATACCAGTATTCAAAGCTGGAAAGAGAATGGCGAAAGGGACTACAAGTGAAAAAGGTTTAGTAGATTCATATTTTGCTAATCCATTTGGACCAGTACAAAATATAGGAAAAACAGATGTACTTATAGACAAATTCTTTGAAGATATGTTTAAAAAAGGTGTAAAAGTAGGTCAGATAAGAACTCAATTAGGAATAAAAGGAAATGAAAAAGATGGTCCTAAAAGAGCAGCACAGAAATTATTTGACTTAATAAAAGATTAGCTTCCTAAGATTTATTTTAAAGTATAAAAAGAGATTGATTTTTTAATCAATCTCTTTTATATTTCATTATTTATTAAAAATACATTCTATTTTTTTACCAGGAACACGACATTTGTTGCAAGAGATGCATTTTGATTTTCTAGTATCTCCCTCTTTCCATCTTTTAACTAAATCTGGTTCAGCAATAAAAGGTCTTGCCAGTGAAAAATATTCTATTGAGGAATTATTCAAAATTTCTTCCATTCCTTCTATACTTCTGTTTCCACCGACTAAAATAGTAGGTATCTGAGTATTTTGAGCTATAGTGTTAGCAAATACTTTAAAATAGCTTTCTTCTGAAGGTGAAGAGATAATTCTTGAAGGGTTGGCACCGCTTACTTCTATGAAGTCAAGCCCCATCATAGCAAGTCTTTCACAAACCCAAGAACTCTCACCAAAATTTAATCCTTCATCTTCAAAATCATCACAGTTTATTTTCATACCAACAAGAAAATCATCTCCAACTGCTTCTCTTATAGAAAGATATACATCAATCAGTATTCTTGCTCTTCCATCTACATCTCCACCATATTCATCATACCTTTTATTGTAGAAAGGATTTAAGAACTGGCTCAAAAGATATCCATGAGCAGCATGAATCTGTATACCGTCAAAACCACTGGTTTTTGCTCTTACAGCAGCATCTTTAAATTTTTCTACTAAATCACATATATCTTCCTGTGTCATTTCCACAGCTTCTATACCAGTGATAGGGTTTTTATGAGCACTAGGACCATAAATTGTTTTGCCAGAGTTTAAATTATATGCACCTTGTGAACCTCCAGCAACGATTTGAAGGAAAATATTAGCTCCATATGAATGGACTTTTTCAGTAAGAAGAGTATAGTCATCTATAAAAGAATCATCATAAACACAAAGCATATTAGGTGCAGGAAGATCATCTTCCAGTACTGATGAAAAGCTAGTGATTATATTACCTACTCCCCCTTTGGCGAGATTCTCATAAAGCTCAAAAAGTTCCTTTGTCATATGACCATTATCTGCAAGATTTTCCCAAACTGCACTTCTAAAAAGCCTGTTCTTTAAATCTAAGTTTGCAAGATTAGTTTTATCGAAAATAGTTTTCATGAAGCCACCCCTTATGTTACATTTTATTTCTTAAACATAAAATATACAGCTCCTATCATGCAGAAAAATGCATAGATATAATTTAATTTAAATTCTTGTTTCAAATATAATATAGAAAATCCTGAGAATACAATAAGAGTAATTACTTCTTGTATAATTTTCAGCTGTGCAACAGTGAAGTATTGAGATCCTATTCTGTTGGCAGGGATAGAAAAGCAATATTCGAAAAATGCTATTCCCCAGCTTGAAGCTATTGCAAATATCAAAGCACTTTTGGTATTTTTTAAATGTCCATACCATGCAAATGACATAAAAATGTTAGAAACAAACAATAGACAGATTGGTAAAATTTTCATAAATATCTTTCTCCTTTGTAAATCATAATTTTAACACAATGATTTTATAACAAAGAAGAAGAATAATCAACAAGATTTTTTTAAATAAAAATTAAATAGTTACTATATATTTGATATATGGCTATCTCAAAAAACCATATATTTAATTATATAACTTTTAGAAAAAAAAACAAGGAATTTTTATAAAAAAAACCTCTTAATATTCTGAAATAGTCAAAATGTTAAGAGGTTTTTAATTCTTGTTAAGTATTGATTAAAATATTAGTAAATCATTTATTTTATTAATTCTAAAGCTACAGGAACATTTTCCTGAACAGGTTGTTTTTTGATTATTTTATCAGCAACTTCTACTCCGATAGCTCCTATCTCAGCAGGTTTTTGTGCAACAGTAGCAGATAATTTTCCATCTTTTACAGCAGCAACAGCATCATCAGTAGCGTCAAATCCAACAACTATTACATTTTTTCTTCCAGAAGACTCAATAGCTTTTAAAGCACCTAATGCCATCTCATCATTGTGAGCGAATACAGCATTAATTTCAGGTTGAGCCTGAAGGATGTTTTCCATAACAGTAAGACCTTTAGTTCTGTCAAAATCAGCAGCCTGTTTAGCTACTACATCAAGTTTACCAACAATAGCTTTGTTGAATCCTTCTCCTCTGTCTCTTGCAGCAGTAGTTCCAGGAATACCTTCCAATTCAACAACTTTACCTTTTCCACCTAATTTTTCAACTATATAATTTCCAGCAACTTCTCCACCTAATACATTGTCAGATGCAACGTGAGAAACAACTTTTCCTCCATTGGCAGCTCTGTCAAGTGTTACAACTGGTATTTTGCTTCTGTTGGCTGCTCTTACAGAACTTACAACAGCATCAGAATCTGTAGGGTTGATAAGAAGAACATCTACACCTTTAACTAGAAGATCTTCTACATTTCCTAATTCTTTAGAAGGGTCATTTTGTGAATCAAGAACTATAAGTTCATATCCTAATTCATTAGCTTTTTTCACAGCACCTTCTTTTAATGTTACGAAGAAAGGGTTATTTTGTGTAGACACAACAAGACCAATTTTCTCTCCAGCTGCTGAAGCCGCTGAAGAAACAGCAACAAGCAGAGCTGCCACTCCAAAAACTTTTAGAAATTTTTTCATTTACACCACTCCTTATTTATTTGTTAGACTTTTTGTCTATTAATACTGCAATTAAGATAACAAGAGCTTTAATCATCATTTGATAATAAGATGAAACATCAAGAAGATTCAAAGCATTTCCCAAGACACCAATTATAATAGCCCCAAGAGCTGTTCCAGTAACTTTACCAACTCCACCAGCCAGAGACGTTCCTCCCAGTACAACAGCAGCTATTGCATCAAGTTCATACCCTGTACCTGCTGTAGGCTGTGCTGAGAAAAGTCTTGAAGTAGTTATTACTCCAGCAAGAGCAGCAAGAGCTCCACAAGTACCATATACCCATATTTTTATTACATTTACATTTATACCAGAAAGTTTTGTAGCTTCTTCATTTCCACCTATTGCATATGTATATCTACCAAATTTTGTATGAGCTAAAAGATAATGCCCACCAATAAATAGAAAGACCATTATATATATTGGGATAGGTATATTGAAAAGATAACCATCACCAATATTTTCAAAAAGCATACCTCCATCACGGACAGTGATAGGTTTTCCATCAGTGAATACAAGAGTGGCACCTCTCAGGAAAGTCATTGTTACCAGTGTAACAATAAAAGCCTGAAGCTTCATTACTGAAACCAAGAACCCATTGAAGAAACCAAAAATAGTTCCTAAAAGAAGAGTGATTATAAGGGCAAGCAGAGGATTCAGTCCGCTATTTAGAAGATAAGCCATAACTGCACCACAGAAAGCAAGGATAGAACCTACTGAAAGATCAATCCCTCCTGTAAGAATAACAAATGTCATCCCTATAGCAATTATTGAATTTATAGAAGTCTGTCTTAATACATTTAGAATGTTTGCCATAGACAAAAATCTAGGATTTAGAAAAGCCACTATTATAGAAAATATAACAAGGCCAATCAAAGGTTTATTGCTCCAAAGTTTTTTAAACATTATTTCCTCCTACTGCACATCTCATAATTTTTTCCTGTGTTGCCTCTTCTCCAGTAAATTCACCAGTTATCTTATGGTTGTGAATAACTAATATTCTATCACTAAGACCGAGAATTTCAGGCATTTCAGATGAAACTATAATGATGCTCAATCCTTTTTTCTTTAATTCATTAATGAAGTCGTATATTTCTTTTTTAGCCCCTACATCCACTCCTCTTGTAGGTTCATCTAGTATAAGAATTTTTGGATTAGTAAGCAGAGCTTTAGCAATAGCTACTTTCTGCTGATTTCCTCCACTTAGGTTTTTAATTTTCTGATCTATAGTTGGAGTTTTGATGCTGAATTTTTCTACATACTCATCAACGCTATTTTTCTCACTTTTTTTATCAATTTTAAAGAAAGTTGAAAAGAATCCTAAAGATGATATAGTCATATTTTCTTTTACACTTAGTCCCAGAACAAGTCCGTCACCTTTTCTGTCCTCTGAAACATATGCAATTCCATTAGCAATACCTTCTTTTGCTGATCTTATATTTTTTTCAGAACCATCCAGCCATACTTGTCCTGATTGTTTTTTTAGATGTCCATAGATAGTTTTTACAAGCTCACTTCTCCCAGCTCCCATCAGCCCAGATATACCAAGTATTTCACTTTCATGAAGGCTGAAAGATATATCATCTATATAGGCATTTTTAAGATTTTTCACTTTAAGTATCTCTTTTCCTTTTTTTACATTTACTCTAGGAAATTGTTCATCTAAAGTTCTTCCTACCATATTTCTGATGATGAATTCTTCATCAATATCCTTGACTTCTTTTTCACAGATAAACTTTCCATCTCTCATTATAGTTACATCATCACATATTTCAGGGATTTCTTTTAATCTATGAGAAATATATACCAGACTTTTGTGTTCTCTTGTAAGTTCTCTTATTACTTCAAAAAGACTTTCAGTTTCGCTGTCAGTAAGAGCATCTGTAGGCTCATCCATTATTATTATCTTTGCATTTTGTGATAGAGCTTTTGCTATTTCCACCATCTGCATCTTTCCAATAGTAAGGTCTTTAATCAATGTTTTTTCACTTTCTGCAACATTTAACTTATCAAGGAGAAATCTTGCTTCTTTATCCATAAGTTTAGAATCTATTTTTCCAAAACTGTTTGTTAATTCTCTTCCCAGAAAAATATTTTCTGTGATACTTAATTCAGGTATAAGGTTCAATTCCTGATGGATAACTGCTATTCCTCTTCCTTGAGAATCTGTAACGTTTTTAAAATTTACTTTTTCATTTCCCAGATAGATACTTCCACTGTCCATTTGATATATACCAGTCATTATTTTTATAAGAGTAGATTTACCAGCTCCGTTTTCTCCAAGGAGTGCCATTACTCTTCCACGATATATATTCAACTGAGCACCATTGAGAGCTTTTACTCCTGGGAAAGTTTTAACTATATCAGTCATTTTTAAAACAATTTCTTTTTCCATATCCTCTCCCTAAAATACTACTCCTGATTTCAGTATTACATTTGCATATGGAGAACATTCTCCAGTTCTGACAATAGCTTCACTGCTGTGAGTGATTTTTTTGAACTCTTCATGGGGAACAAAAATTACTTTTGGATTCATACCTGCTTCTTTAAAAGAATTCATAATAGCTTCATACATAGGCATATTTTTTTCTTTTATCTCTTCAGCAAGAATAATTTCCTCTACCTGCATTTCACTAAGTACTGGATCTAATACTTGGATAAATCCCGGAAGCCCAGCTTCAACAGCTAGATCTATTCTCTTTACTGATTGAGGGATAGGAAGCCCTGCATCACAGAGAGTGATATGTGCTGTATGTCCAATTTTTGCTATTTCATAAGATAATTCACTATTTAGTAATCTACTTTTTTTCATTCTTTTCTCCTTTGAAATTTTCTACTTCTTCAATAGTTGGTATAGATATTTGTGCTCCTTTTCTTGTAACTGTTATAGCAGAAACTTTTGTAGCAAATTCAATAGTTTCATCTAAATTATCAGCTTGAATATTTCTCACAAGTCCACCTATAAAGCTGTCACCAGCAGCAGTTGTATCTACAGCTTTTACTTTGTATGCTGTATGCATTACTGATCCTTTTTTGTTCAAGTGAAGAGAACCTTGACTTCCAAGAGTAACTATAAGTTCTTTTACTCCCATATTTAAAAGTTTGTGTGCAGCAGCTTCTATCTCTTCCAAAGTATTAGTGGGCATACCAGTTATGATTCCCAGTTCACTTTCATTAGGAATGATAATGTCGCTGTTTCTTATAATTTCATCATTTAATGGAGCAGCAGGAGCAGGATTCAATATAGTTGTCTTTCCAGCTTCCTTTGCTTTTTTCAATGCATATTCTACAGTGTCCATAGGTATCTCCAGCTGAGTAACAAGAATGTCAGCTTCATTTATAATATCCATATGTCTGTCTATGTATGCTCTGTCTACGTCCATATTTGCACCTGACACAACAAGTATTCTGTTTTGTCCATTTTCTTCAACTATTATTTTAGCTATTCCAGTAGATGAAGCAGAAGTTTCTATATATTTAGTATCAACTCTACTGTTATTCATTGATGATATAAGGTCTTTTCCAAATGAGTCATTTCCTATTTTTCCAAGCATTGTAACCTGTGTTCCTAATTTACCAATGGCAACAGCTTGATTAGCTCCCTTTCCTCCGGGTACCTGAAAGAATTCTTTTCCAAAAAGAGTTTCCCCTCCCTTTGGAGCTCTTTCGCAAATAGTTACCAAATCCATATTTATACTACCTGCAACTACAACTTTCTTCATTAAAACTCCTTTCTATTTTTTATCAAAATAGGTTCTATATATGTTTTTTTTCTTTTACTTTTATCTGTGAAAAAGAGTGAATATGTTTTTTCTCCAATTACATCAAGAGGTATCTTGCAGGAAATAACATTTATTCCAAGCACTTCAAGATATTCTATTTCTTCAAAGCATGATAATTCTATATCTTTATTTAAAGTTTTCATAGCTTTTAAAAATCCTAAAAGCATAAGGTTGTTAGAAGAAAATACTGCTGTGGCTGAAGTAGCCAAGATTTTTTTTCCAGCTTCATATCCACTTTCAAAAAGGAAATTACCTTCATAAATATTTTCTTTAGAATATGGAATATTCATATCTTCGTGAGCTTTTATGTATCCTTTTAATCTTTCTTCGGCATTGAGAGATGAAAGATCTCCAGTGATAACAGCTATATCTCTATGACCTTTGCTCAATAATTCTGTAACTACTTTGTATGCTCCTATATAGTTATCAAGAAATATGCCAGGAAGAGTATAATCTCTGATATCTCTGTCTAAAAGAAAAACAGGAATATTGTAATTAATAAGAGGGAGAAGAGGATTTTCATTATATTTTCCATTGATTAGAATGGCAATAACTCCAGCTATTCTCTGTCCAATTATATTTTTTATAGCTTTTTTTTCCAGCTCAATATCCTCAGATGTATTATAAAGAGCTATTTGATAATTGCTTTTAGCAAAATTTGCACATATTTTATTTATTAGTGAGGCAAAGAATGGATTGCTGATGTTAGGAACTAACAGAGCAATAGTGTTATTTTCCATTTTAGATAAATTTCTTGCTATAACATTTGGAGTATATCCTTTTTTATCTACAAATGCCAGGATTCTCGCCTTTGTTTCAGGGTTGATATTTTCACTTCCATTAATAGCTCTGGAAACAGTGGCTACTGAAATCCCAAGATGAGCTGCAATGTCTTTCATATTCATATAATCACCACTTGTTTTTATAGTTATGTAACCGTTTACAATAAAATATTACCCTACACTTTGTGCTTTGTCAATGATGAATGTTTAAAAAATAAAATGATATGCACTTTGAAAAAATAATTCACATTTTTTAGAAAAAAATGTTATATTATTTTAAACAAATAGAACGTAAAAAATATTCTCATTACCAGATAAGGACTTTTTATAAAAAAAGTGACTTTTAAAAGTACTCGAAAAAAAGGATTGTTTTAAATATGAATATCAGAAAACAATTATTAGAATATTGTTGTTAATTTTAAAAATATGATAGAATAGCTATATAATATATTGAAAAAATTAGTAAATACTGGAGGGGAAAATATGAAATATGAGCATAAACTTGATAGAACAATAATGTGCCCTATAGAACATGGCTTGGAAATATTTGGTGGAAAATGGAAATCAAGGATAATATGTGTTCTCTCTGGCAAGCCATTTACACGATACAGTGAAATAAGGAGAGAACTTAACAATATTACAGATGCAGTTCTGGCATCTATGCTTAAAGAACTCATAGCTGATGAAATAATAAATAGAAAACAATATGATGAGATACCGCCTAAAGTAGAATATTCATTAACTGAAAAAGGGAAATCAGTGCTTCCTATTCTGCAAAGCATTTGTGCATGGTCGAGAAATAATACTCAGGAAGAATTGGAAAGAAAACTTCCTGCCTGTAAGACTTGCCCTCATCTTTATTGAGTACTATTAAATTTATTAGTTACTAATAAATTTCCTAATATATTCATTTTTTTTATTTAAAATGTTATGCTTTAATTACCTTAAGGAACTAAATTATTTTGGAGGTAAAAAAATGAAAGCTAAAGCATTTCTTGAAATTACAATGGTGATAACAGAGGCAAATCGCCCTGCTGCTGCTAAAGTTTATAGTGACTATCGTGAACCTTTTTTAAAAGAGATAAAAGGTGCTGTATCTAAGGATTTACTTATTCGTGATGAAGATGTTCAGGTTTTACATGGATTTGACAGTATTGAAAATGCCAAAGCATATCTGGATAGTGAAATGTTTAAAAATGATGTTTTTGTTGGATTGAAACCTTTATGGAGTGCAGATCCAGAAGTTAGAATCTATATAGCAGCATAAATTTTAAATAATCTTATAATTTTATTTTTAAAAGAGAACTGGAAATTTTTTCTAAGTTCTCTTTTTTGATTGTGTATTATTATAAAGAGATAAGTTTAATGATACTACTAATTATTTTTCTATCAGTCAATATTGAAAATATATGCAAATGCATCAAAGAATAGAAAATATCAAAAAGTCAACGGCTGTACTTGAAAATTTGAGTAGATTATGATACTCTTAGTGTGTATTATATGTATTATTAATTGCTAATTATAAAAAATTTAAGAATATTTGTGAAACATAGAAATAGAAGTAAAAGAGTAGATTAAAAAGTTATATTTATCAGGGAGGTTTATTTTGGGAAATATTATAAGCGACTATCATGTACATAGTGAGTTTTCAGGAGATTCAACTCAGGATATGGAAGAAATTATTCAAAAGGCTATTTCTTTAGGGTTGCAGGAGATAGCTCTTACAGATCATTTAGAATATGATATAGAAGGAATGACTGACAGATGGGTACTGAAAGTAGATAAATATGTGAAAAGGGTATTGGAGCTGAAGGAAAAATACAAAAAAGAAATAGATGTAAAGTTAGGAGTAGAGGTAGGAGTACAGACTCATACAAGGGAATATTTAGAGGGAGTTGTAAGCAGCTATCCTTTTGATTTTGTAATAAATTCCAGTCATGCCATCAACAGAATAGACCTTGCCTTTGGAGAGATACAGGAAGGAAAAACAAAAGAAGAAGTACAGGCACTTTATTTTGATAATGTATTAAAAAATGTAGAGCTTTATGATAAATTTAATGTTTATGGACATCTGGATTTTGTAACAAGATATGGTGGACCTAAATACAGGGGATTAAATTACAAAGAAAACTTTGACAGAATTGATGCAGTTCTTAAAAAACTAATAGAAAAAGGAAAGGGAATAGAAATAAATACTTCTGGATTTAGATATAAGGAAGATAGATTTTATCCTTGTGCTGATATAGTAAAAAGATATTATGAGCTTGGAGGAGAAATACTTACTATAGGATCAGATGCCCATGTAAAAGAGTATCTAACTATGGATTTTAAACTGGTATATGACTTTATGGAAAGCATAGATAAAAAATATATTACTTCTTTTAAAGGAATGCAGCCAATTTTTAAGAAAATAAAATAATATAGAGAAGGAAGAGGTAAATAAAATGACGTATGAAGTAAGCAAAGAAGTAATGAATGAAGTGATAAAAGAATTTGCTAAAACGGCAAAAAAATTAAAAGGAGACTTGGTAGTATTTACATCAAGACTTGAAGATGAATATGTAATAAGAGATATCAAAGATTTTGAAAAGCTTAAAATAAAAAATGGCGACATGGTAGAAGCTACTGTCTATGTAGATGATGATGACGAGCTTTTTGAAGAATTTAGATTAGGAAATGGAAAAGATGATCAGGTAGTAAGAGATAAAGTACTTGATAGAAAAAAATAATATATTTTTAGCATTTTGATGTCTTTAAATATTAAGAAATATGTTACCAAAACTTACATATTGAAGAGATTTCAAATAGATAAATTATAAATTCAAGTTGTTTTAAAAACTGTTTGATTTAATAGATAAAAAATGATAGAGTGTATTAAAAGTCTTTGACGGAGGTAGAAATAATGTATAAAAAAATAGTAACTTTTTTAGCAGCAGGAGCTCTTTTAGTTGGATGCTCTAGTATAGGAACTGGAAAAAACGATATAAAAAGTATAGAAAAGCAGGAATTTCTATTAACTAATATGTATAAAGATGCAAACATAACTA
Source organism: Fusobacterium ulcerans (assembly GCF_003019675.1). NCBI lineage: Bacteria > Fusobacteriati > Fusobacteriota > Fusobacteriia > Fusobacteriales > Fusobacteriaceae > Fusobacterium > Fusobacterium ulcerans. The sequence goes on from NZ_CP028105.1 coordinate 2,718,657, forward strand.
TCGCTTTTGAAGGAGATAGAGTGTATGGATTCTCAGGTGTAAACAGATACTTTGGCGGAGCTAAAATAGATGGAGAAAATATAGAAGTTCTTAATGTAGCTTCTACTATGATGGCTGGTCCAGAAAACAGAATGCAGGCTGAAAGCGGATATATCAAGCTTTTAAATGAAGCAGACAAGATAGAAGTTAAAAATGATAGTATCATATTACTTACTAAAGATAATGAAAAACTAATATTTGAAAAAAAGTAATCAGATAATTTAGTGAAGGTACATAAAAAACTGTAAAATATTTTAGTGTTTTTATATAGAAACAAGCTAAAAATTATTTAGACAGAATAAACTTGATATTATTAATGCAACTGTAACTTTATTGTCACAAGATTGGATTAAATTGAATCAGAATTTCCCTCTATGCAATTAGAGGGATTTGAATTTTTTGTAAAAAATATATAAGGAGAGGAAAATGTCTAAAAGTATTAGCTTGGGTAAAGATCCAGTATGGAAACTGTTTTTAAATTTCTCTATCCCAGCAGTAACAGGTATGATAGTAACAGCTATGTATTCTATTGTGGATGGGATATTTGTAGGTCGTGGAGTAGGAGCAGATGGACTTGCTGCTTTAAATTTGGGGTATCCAATAGTAAATTTTGGAGCTGCTTTAAGTCTGATGTTTGGAATAGGAGGAGCGACCCTTATTTCATTGAATCCGAAAGATAAGGAATTTTGCAATAGATGTTTTTCATATATAATTGTGCTTAATGTCACAGCATATCTTCTTATACTACTTTTAGTTGTATTTTTTAATGAGAGAATAATAAGGCTTATGGGAGCAAATGACAATCTTCTCCCAATGGTAAAAGCATATATGTATCCCTGTACAGCAGCACTTGGATTTTTGATGATATCCAACAGCTTGAATGCTGTAGTAAGAAACGACAAAGCACCAGCTTATGCTTTTATTTCAATGGTAATAGGAGCTGTTACAAATATATTTCTAGATTGGCTTTTCATAATGAAGTTTGGTTTTGGAATATTCGGAGCAGCTACAGCCACAGGAATAGGACAGTTATTTTCAATGCTTTTCCTTGTGAGATATTTTATGAAGCCAGGTTCAAGATTCAAGTTTTCATTTGAAAATCGTATAAAAATGGATGTAATGAAAAAAATAGCAGCTATAGGTTTTCCATCATTTATAATGGAATTTACAGTGGCACTTATAACAATTCTCTTCAATATCTCCTTTATGAAATATAGTGGAGAGATGGGAGTTTCAGCTTTTTGTATAGTTGGATATGTATTTTATATATTCAGAATGCTGTACAATGGAATGGGACAGGGAATACAGCCGATAGTAAGCTATAATTATGGAGAAAATAAATTAGACAGAGTGGAAGCTACATATAAGATAGGGCATAAAATATCATTTGTAATAGCTGTTGTGATACTTATTTGGGTAAACTTCTTTGGAAGCAGCCTTATAAGATTATTCAATGATGACCCTGAACTTATAAAAGCAGCAGGACATGGACTAAGATTGTATGCAAGTGCAATAATCTTTGTAGGAGCTAACTTTATAAATATATCTTTCCTTCAGTCAAAGGATAAATCGAAAGCAGCAAATATACTTTCAGTATTGAGAAGTACAGTATTTGTACTTATAGGGCTTTTGATTCTTCCAAAGTTTCTGGGAGAAAATGGAATATGGCTGGCTTTGCCATTTTCTGATTTGATGACATTCCTGTCGACTTTAGTATTAAAGAAAAAAACAGATATATTTTAGAATGAAGAGAACCAGAATAAAATAAATATAATAAAGCAGATTGAATTAAAAATTAAGTTGTTTTGAAGTGAGCCCAAATTGCTGGATGATATTCAGCAACAAGGGTTCATTTTTTATGAATTAAAATCTATATAAAACATTTGAGAAAATAATTAGTATACAATTTTTCTTAATTTAGTCTAAAGTACTGTAAAAAACAGCATTTAAAATTTTTAATTAAAAGAGTGAAAAAAAACGGGAAATGTACTATAATGAAGAGAGAGAATTGTGCGTAGGGGGAGTAGCAATGGATATAAAAAGAGAGTGGAGAAGAAATAAAAAAGTATTTGCAGCAATTATGGCAATAGCCCTTCCTGCAATAGCTGACTTATTTGTTCAAACACTGTTGGGATTTTTCGACATGATAATGGTTGGAAAACTGGGGCCAGTGGCAATAAGTTCAGTAGGAGTAGGGAATGCTCCAGTGCAGGCAGTTATTCCAGTATTCTTTGCAATAAGTATTGGGACGACGGCGATAGTCAGCAGGGCATTTGGATCAGATAATAAAAAAGAAGGTAAAAATTCAATGGCACAGAGTATAATACTTTCTGTACCATTTTCTATTATTATAGCAGGTCTGTTGCTAGTATTTGGAGGGAATATACTTAGTCTGGTAGGAAGAGCAGATGACATGGATTTAGTAAGAACTACAGAATATTACAGAGCAGTGGTTATGGGATTGCCTTTCCTATGCTTTAATGTGGTATTTGCAGCTGCTTACAGATCAACAAGTAAGTCTACAATTCCTATGGTAGCTAATCTTATAAGTGTTATTTCCAATGTTATACTTAACTATCTTTTTATATTTACATTGGGATTTGGAGTGCTTGGAGCAGGAATTGCTACTACAATAGCAAGAGGAATAGTAACAGTTATCTATATAGTTTTGACACTATTCACAGATAAATTCTGGGTATCTATACCATTCAGTGCTTTAAAATATGATAGAAATATGATAAAAAGAATATTGAAAGTAGGAATACCAGCAGCAATAGAGCAGGGAATATTCAGAATAGGAATGCTTATATTTGAAATGATGGTAATATCATTGGGGACGATGGCGTATACTTCACACAAGATAGCTCTTACAGCTGAATCATTTTCATTCAATATGGGATTTGGATTTTCAGTTGCAGGAACAGCATTGGTGGGACAGCAGCTTGGAAAAAATTCTCCAAAGAATGCTGAAAGAGATGCAAAGGCAACAACTTTGCTGGCACTTTGTGCAATGTCAGCTTTTGGATTGACATTCTTCATACTTCCTGGAACGATAATAGCAATGTTTACTAAGGAGCCTGCTATTAGAGAGATGGCAACAGGAGCTTTAAGACTGGTGTCAATATGTCAGCCATTCCTTGCAGTATCAATGGTATTGAGTGGTTGTTTGAGAGGAGCTGGAGATACTAAGGCAGTTCTTCTTATAACAAGTCTGGGAATGTATCTCATAAGAATACCACTTACATATCTATTCCTATATAAATTAGATACAGGACTGCTGGGAGCATGGGTAGTTATGTCAATAGATCTAGGATTTAGAAGTATAGCTTGCTACAGAACATTTAAAAAAGGAAGATGGAGATACTTGAGTGTTTAATGAATGGAGGTAGTTTTGGCAGAAAAAAAAATAAACTTCAGATATATTGGGTATGGAAATAGTTTTGCAGATGAATATTGGAGAAAAGAGGACAAGGTAGAGAGCAATCTGTACCTTTTTTCTGATAACAGGATGAAATCTGTATTTGTTAAGAAAATGAAAAGAGATATTTTTTCAAAACAGCCAGAGTTTATGACTATGGATGAGTTTAAAGAGAGAATATTCATTTCTGATAAAATAGTATTGAAAGAGGCTAAGAGAATCTTAGCCTTTTATAAGTCTATACCACAAGATATAAAAGATGAGCTTAATATAAAATCATATTATGACATAATAGATTTTGCAAATAACTTTTTTGCATATTACAGAGAAATGAATATAAACGGCATAGAAAAAATTGAGAATATTCATAACTGGCAGGAAAAATATTTCTACTATTTTGACAGAATAAAAGAGTCATTTGATATGCTGTGTCAGAAACATAGCTATATTCCGAATGACTGGCTTGAGAGTATGGAATATTTTCAGGCAAAGTGGATTCAGAAATACAAAAGAATAATTTTTGTAGATATAATAGAATATCCAGAAATATATAAAAGAATAATAAATAAACTATTGGAAGAAAAAGATATAGAGATAATACTTCAGCTGGAAAAGGGAGATTTCAATGAAGAGGGACTTAAAATAGAAAAAATAACTTTACCAGAAGTATCTCCAAGCAAAATATTTGTATATCAGTCTAAAGATGAACTGGAAGAAAGTATGAGCTTGATTTATCTATTTAAAGGTGAGGGAAAAAGTGGGGACATCTATTCTCCTGTTCCTGAAAATAATACTTATCATAATGTTTTTCCAAGATATTTTGGAAAATCTCAGGCTGTAACAATGAATGATACTAAATTGTATAAATTTTTAAATATTCAGCTGAATATTCTTATGAACATGGAAGAGAAACTTGGAAGAGTTTTTTTGATTTCAGCTTTTAAAGATGCTTTCAATGACAGAGTGTTCAGAGAGTATTATTCATTAACTGGGGATGATATAGCTGCTCTCAATAATTTTATGAGAGAGGACTATAAATATATTTCATCTAAGATATTAGATAGCCAGGAATCTCAATGGCTGATTTCTGGAAATTTAGAATTTAGAGATAAGATGGAGAATATATTTTTCGATTTGAATAGTATAATAGAATTGAAAAGTGTAGATGATATATATGAATATTTTAAAAAGCAGATAAATCTTGAAAAATTTATAGAAGAAGAGTACGGAAGTGTTTTTGAGAAATTCTTTGAAATATTTGGAATAATGAAGAGCAATGAAAGTATGAGTATTCATAGTAGTTTTAATACATATTTCGATGGAAGTCTTGGAAGTTCTCTTTTTAGGCTTGTTATTCAATATATGAAAGATATAGTTGTAGCTTCAAATGAAAAAGTAGATTTTAAAAGAGCTATTGTAAAAAATATAGAAGCTGCTAGATTTGCCAGAGAAACTAAGTCTTTGGATAAGGAGAATGAGAAGTTTGTAAAAACTAATTTCTTCATAGATATTACAGGGGATATTCTTCCGGGAAATATAGGGGATAACCTCATATTTACTGAAAAGCAGAGAAAAGATATGGGAATGGTAAGCAGAGAGGAAAAAAGAGAGATAAAGAAATATAGATTTTTCCAAGCAGTTCTCAGTAACAGTAATGCTGTTATTTTTACTAAAAAGAACGAAGATAAAGGAATAGATGTATCACCGTTTTTAGATGAACTATGTATAAAATATGATTTAGAAGTGAGAAGAGTGCCTGTTGATTTAAATGGAAGTATAGAAGCTATTAAAAATGCTGTATCCAGTGATGAAAAAGGGTATTCAGAGTTTGAAATGGAACTGTTTCCAAAAGATAATGAGGATTTTAAAGATGGAAAGCTGAGTATGGGAGCATATGATTACAGTAATTTGAAACAATGCAGACTGAGATTCTATTTTCAGAAAATGAATAATCTGGAATATGCAGTTTCTCCAGAAGAGAGCGATATAAGCAGCAGATTTTTTGGTATACTTATTCATAAAGTACTGGAAGAGATAGTTAAAGGAATGTGGAAAGAGGTAATTTCAAAAGGGAATTTTGAAATTGATAACGTCTACATAACTGAAGTACTAAGCAGACATTTCTCATATAACAGGGCAAAAATACCAGTGCATATGGATAATTATTGCAGTGAGATAATGATACCAATAATAACTGCCAATATAGAAAAGTTTTTCAGCTATATAGAGGCAAAATATCAAAATGTAAAGATAAAGAGATTTCAAGGAGAAAAGGGAGTATATGAAACAAATCCATTTATAGATGGAGATATTCAGATATTTCTAAGAGGAGTAGCAGATCTGGTAATAGAAAGTGAAATTGGAAACGAAATCATAGACTACAAGACTGGAGGAGCTAACAAAGAACAGCTGGATTATTACAGCATAATTCTATATGAAGATGAAAAGAAAGCTCAAAAATATATTTTCAATGTATGGAAAGGAAATATAGAAGTACATGAAGAGATAAAACTTACAAAAGAGGGGTTAAAAGAGGATATAATTGACTTCTTGAAGAGTAGTGAATATTCTCTGGCTGAAAAAACAGGAACATGCAGCAGCTGTGAATATATAAAAATATGTGGAAGGGGGAGATAATTGTGAAAAACAGACTGGTTTTAAAAGCAAGTGCTGGAACAGGAAAAACTTATCGTCTCTCTCTGGAATATGTAGGGGCATTATGCAGAGGTATAGATTTTAAAGATATACTTGTAATGACTTTTACTAAAAAGGCAACTGCTGAAATAAAAGAAAGAATACTTAAATTTCTTAAAGAACTGGAAGAAAATACAAAAGATGGAGAAAGTATAAAAGAAAATTTGAAGAAGATATATCCAGATATGGAATTTAACCATGAAAAAATATCTTCTATATACAGAGATCTGATTCAAAATAGAGATAAATTAAAAGTATATACTATTGACGCCTTTACCAATCTGATATTTAAAAAGGCGATAGCTCCATATTTAAAAATATATTCATATGAGATAATTGATGATGATGAAAATAGAAAAATCCTTATAAAAACATTTCAGAAGATATTTGATAATAAAGATGATTTCAGAGCTTTTAAAGGTTTTCTGGAGGATAATTCAGAAAAAGATATGGAAAATTATCTTACCCTTATAAAAAATCTGTTAAATGAAAGATGGAAAGTTATTGTGCTGGGAGAAAAGCTGAAAGAGAAAAGAAATGGAATGTCAGCAGAAAGCAACTGGAAATACATGGACAGAATAACTGAGATATTAGAGAGGGTATCTAAAATAAAGGATAAATCTTTGGAGGAGCTTTTTAAAACTTCACTGAAAAAATATCTCTTATGTAAGAATGAAGATGAAAAAGAGAGCTTCATACTTGAAAAAAATGGAGATATTCTGGAGAAAGAAGTATGGAATGGAGTAAAAGTAAAATCTAAAAAAGGTGATATAGATTCTGAGCTGGAAGATATGAAATATATCTATGGAGAGCTGAGAGACAACCTAGCTAAGACTATGTACAATAACAGCGTCATTCCGTATGAGGAAAAGCTTCTGTATATTTTAAATAGAATATATGAGGTTTATGATGATATAAAATTCAGAGAGAAAAGATTTACACATTCTGATATCAGCAGCTACACTTTTAAGTATATCAGAGATAAGGAATTGAATTTTATAAATGAAAATGGAGTGACAGATGAATTTTTTGAAATATTAGATGGGAAAATTGATACTATATTCATAGATGAGTTTCAAGATACAAGTATACTTCAATGGAAAATACTAAAAGATATAATTGATCAGACAAACAATGTAATATGTGTTGGAGATGAAAAGCAGAGTATCTACGGCTGGCGTGGAGGAGAGAAAAAACTCTTTGAAAATCTGGAAAAAATAATAGATGGAAAAGAGGAGAAGCTTTTTACCTGCTTCAGAAGTGAAAAAAATATAGTGAGTTTCACAAATATGATATTCTCAAATATTTCTAAAATGTCAGACAGGGAAGAATTTGGAGAAGAACCATGGAATTTCTATGAGGTAAATTCAAAATCAGAAGATGTATCAGGTCATATAGAAGTATTGAGAAAAAAATCAGAGGAAGAAGCTACAGTAATAGATCAGATAATAAAAAGAATAAAAGATAATTTCAATGGAAATTATAGAGGAATAGGAATATTAGGAAGAACTAATAAAGAGCTGGATATGATAGCAGAAAAGTTATCAGAAGCAGACATTCCATATGTTATAGATTCAAATTCCAATATAGTAGATTACAGAGGAATAAATGGACTTTTTTCTTTGATAAATTATCTTGTAAAAAATGATTATCTAGCACTTTTAGATTTTTTCAGATCGGATTTGATAAATATAAGGGTAAAAGCTCTTAAATATCTGATAAAAAATAGAGAAGATGTAGAAAAATATCTCAATATGGAAGAGGCAGAAATTCTATTAGACGGTGTCGATCTTGAAGTATTGGAAATAGTGAGATATATTAAAAAAGAATATCTGGAGAACAATGGAGAAACAAATTTTCTTACTTATGATATTTTGAAAAAAGCTGGAATAGGTGGAAGATATAACAGTAAAAGCGATATTTCCAATATCTATTCTTTTTATAAAATAATAAAGAGCTATAAATATTTTGAGGAATTTATAGTTGAATTTGAAGATAAAAGAAACAGTGATAAATTTAAAAAGATGGTATTGGAAGATGATAACAGCGTCAATATTATGACAATACATAAATCTAAGGGATTGGAATTTGATACTCTGTTCTATTATTACAATCCTTCATCAAGAGGAAGTTCGAGAGGGAATATGAGATTCTTTCTGAAAATGGATAAAGAATACAATGAGCCTGAAAGTTTTCTGATTACTCATGACAAATTCAAAAAAGTTATAAAATCTCTAGGAAGAGAGTATGACTATCTGGCTGATATAGAAATCAAAGAGAAGCATGAAGAGATAAATAACCTCTATGTAGCTCTCACAAGACCTAAAAATAATCTCTATATAGCAGTTGAAAATGATAAGGAAAATCTTTTTTCTGAAGCTCTTTTTATCAGTGAAGATAAAATAGAAGACGGCGATATTGTACCTAATAAAAGTGAAAAGAAAATATCTAAGGAAAAGAAAAGGGAGTTTGTACTTGATTTATCAACTCCAGAGGCTGAATATAATAAGGCAGAAGAAAGCATGGAAAAAGAGAGAGAAAAAATATACTCTCATGCTCTTGGAAATGAGATAAAAAGAGTAAGAGGAACAACAGTGCATTTCTTCTTGGAAAATATTATACATGGGACTGATGAAGAGGTAGCTTTCTCAAAGGAACTTACTTTTTCAAAATTTGCTTCTGTCATAGGAGAAAAGGCTATAAAAGAACTTTTGTCAGATGAGAATATAGAATATATTTTGAATAAAAACAGAGAGATTTTTTCTGATAAATGGGATTTCATATTTCCTGAATATGAAGTATTTACAGAAGATAAGACATTTAGAATAGACAGACTTATGATAAAAATGCCAAATGAGGAAACTAAGGGAACAGTCTATATAGTCGACTATAAGACTGGGGAAACTGATGAAGAACAGATTGAGAACTATAAAGTCCTTGTAGAAAAACTATTAGAAGACAAAAAAATGCTGGATCAGTTTGAGATAATAACAGAATTTATAGAGTATAAATTGTAATAAAAAGGGAGCTGCAATATGATAATAGAGATGAAGGAACATAATCCACAGTGGGCTTTGATGTATGCTGATGAAGCTGAAAAAATAAAAGAAATACTTGGAGATGAACTTGCAGAGATATATCATATAGGAAGTACTTCTGTAGAGGGCTTAAAAGCAAAACCGGTAATAGATATAATGGGAGTAGTAAAAAATATTGATAATGTAGATCAATATAATGATAAATTTATCAAGCTGGGATATGAACCTATGGGAGAGTATGGTATATCTAAAAGAAGATTTTTTAGAAAAGGTGGAGAAAAGAGAACTCATCATATTCACATATTTCAAATCACTGACAGAGAGAATATTGAGAGACACCTTGCAGTGAGAGATTATTTGAGAGAGTACTCAGAAGATGCAGCTGTATATGGAGAGCTGAAATCGGAGTTAGCACAAAAATATCCAAGAGATATAGAAGCTTACTGTGATGGAAAAGATTCCTTTGTAAAAAATTTAGAGAAAAAAGCTCTTGCATGGTATAGAAAGTAGAAATTTAAAGTTTTGACAAGGGAGGGTTTTATGAAAAATATATTAGTGGTTGTTGGAAGCGGAAGAAAAAATGGAAACACAGAACAATTAGCAGATTCTTTTATAAAAGGTGCTGAAGAAGCTGGACATCATGTGAAAAAAGTCTTCTTAGGAAACAAGACAATAAATGGATGTATAGGATGTAATGCCTGCCGTTATGGGAAGCCATGTATACAGAAAGATGATTTTAATGAGATGATTCCTGATATAAAAAACTGTGATTTGCTGGTTTTTGCTTCTCCACTTTTTTTCTGGACAATTTCAGCAAAAATAAAAGCTTTTATTGAGCGTTTTTACTGCATTGCAGAAGAGGATCCAAATCCACCATTGGGAAGATATGAAAAATATCCTGTAAAAGACTGTGCACTGCTTATGACTTCAGCAGATAATTTCTTCTGGACATTTGAACAGGCAGCTTCATATTACCAGTTTACTTTAGTGAATTATATAGGATTTAAAGATAAGGGAATGGTCCTTGCAGGAGGATGCGGAAATACTAATGGCAAGCCTAAGATTAAAGAAACAGGGCATCTTTTAAGAGCATATGAATTTGGTAAAAGAATATATGAATAAAAAAAGAGAATGATTTATTCATTCTCTTTTTGCTTTATAAGCTAATAGTTTAATTCTTTTAACACTGTATCAATCTCTTCACTTTTTTCCTGAGGAGCATTGATAAAAATAAACGTATTTTCTATTCTGGAAATAACCTTGTATTTTGCATTAGCTTTCAATGTAAATCTTGAAGTATTACCCATAGTTTTTTGAGTTTGAACACTTTTATTTCCCTTTGATTTTTCAAAAGTTTCTTTGTTGAGATTATAAGAGCTGACTGCCACATCTACATTTTCAACAACGAAAAATTCAATTTGATAACCATCTTTTCTAGCAATTATCACATCTTTAATCGCTTTAGAAGGATATTGAGATGTAATATTTATTACTTCATATCCATTTTTTCCCATCTTACTTTCAAAATCTTCAACTGTCATAGCTTTTTTACTTCCACAGCCTATTAATGCAAAGATTAATATTGCTCCAATTAAAACTGAAATAATTTTTTTCATGAAATCCCCCTTGATAAGTTTTATAGTTAATTATATCATGGAATATTTGTGAGTTGTTAACTTATTTTGAAGGGAAAAAAGCTTTGAAGAAAAGATTGTAGAAATATTGAAAGAAATGGAGCAAAGAAAAATTTAAATAAAAAAATAAGCTCCTTTACAAAAGTAAGAGGGAGCTTATTCTTTCTCTAATCAAGTTTTATATTTCAATTATATTATTTTGTTATTCGTAAGTCAATATTTTTAGTCTCTAAGTGCCAATGGCATTAAAATATATCTGTAATCCTCTTTTCCTGTTTCAGTTATTTCAAACATAGAAGAAGAACCGCTTCCTTTAATAACTGGATTATCTGAAATATTATCTATATATTCAGCAAGGAATTTACAGTTCAATGAAGATTTAAAATCTTCACCCTCTTTTATCATATTAACTTTTTGGTTAATTTTAGCTTTTCCAGAAAAAGCATTGATTAAAAGAGTTTTTCCTTTAAAATCAAATATAGCACCAAATTTAGCATCTACACTTGTCTTAGCCACTGTTATAACTCTTTTTAAAGCACTTTTTAATTCATCTCTGTTAAATTCCATAACTTTACTAAAAGAATTATTAGCAAGAATACCTTTGAAATCAGGGAAAGGAAGAGCTATAGTCTTGCTTGAGAAATAAGCATTTTCCCAAGTAAGAATAACATTTTCTCCACTAAATCCGATAGTTACTTCTTTTTCTGAATCTTTTAAAAGTTTGCATATAACATTTATTGTATCCATAGGAATAGATATTTCTTTTTCCACATGACAGTTTTTATCAGCTTTCATATAAAGAAGTCTGTAAGAATCTGTAGATACAAGATTAATTTCATTTAATTTGAAAATAACTCTTACACAGTTTATTTGAATGTTATCATTTGTCAGAGAAGCTGCAAACTTAGATTTTTCAAGAAGTTTTACAAGCTCTCCTCCAGTTATAGCAAGAAGCTTGATAGGTGTAGTTTCAGTAATCACAGGGAAAGTTCCCTCTTCAAGTATTGAAAACTCTGCCTGATGTACTGTTATAAACCCATTGTTTAAGATAAATTCAATGTATTCTTCATCTAGCAATTTTATATATTCAAGAAGAAGAAATGGTTTTAAAACAAGGCTTCCCTCTTCTTTAACATCAGCTTCCACTTTTCTTATATGATCTACTTCCAGATTAGTTCCTACAAAAGTAATAAGATTATTTTCAGCTTTTATTTGTAATCCTGAAACAATAGGTTTGATAGGATTATCTTTTAATATATTTGTATATTCAGAAAGTATTGAAATCAATTCCTCTCTTTTTATAGAAAATTTCATTTGTGCCTCCAAAGGTATTTGTTAATCAGCAATCAATATTTCTTGCCAGTATTTATTCTGTAGGTCAAGAGTGTCATGAATATCTCTCAATACTTGAGTATTTTTTAGATCTTCTATTTGGAACAGAGGTTCTACTTCCATTAATTCTCTAGCAGGAATATTAATAGATGGTGTTTCTAATATATCTGCTAATTGAGCATATATTTCTGGTCTGTGGATAAATTCGATAAACTTGTAAGCATTCTCTTTATGAGGAGCATTGCTGAGAATAACAAATGAATCTACATAAGCAGTTCCGCCTTTTTCAGGAATAATGAAATCAACTTTTTTTCTTTCATCTGCATCAAGTTCTCTAAATATGTTGTCAGGATATCCTTGTACTACCCAGAAATCACCACTGGCAAATCCTTTTCCAAAAGATTCAGAATCAAATTTAGCTATATTTTTTTTCCATCCTTTTACCATTTCAGCAGCATCAGCTATATCTTTTTCATTAGATGTAGTCTGATCTTTTCCATTCATAGCAAGAGCTGATGTCATAACTTCTCTCATATCATCTAAAAGAGTCATTCTTCCTTTTAAATCACTTCTGTTGTAAATAGAATAATCTCTTGGATAATCTTTTACATAGTCTTTATTAACTGCAATAACAGTAGCTCCCATTACATAAGGAACTTCATAATCATTGTTTTTATCAAAATATTGAAGCTTTTCAAGTACCAAAGGATCTATATTTTTTAATGTAGATAATTTACTTTTATCAAGTTTGTCTATCATTTTTTCTTTCATCATAATTTCAGTATAGTCAGCTGATGGAAGTACAATATCATATCCAGCTCCACCTGCTTTTAGTTTTGTAAACATTTCCTCATTAGAAGAATAGATGTCTTCAATAACTTTTATACCAGTTTCTTTTTCAAATGCCTGATAAGTTTCCTTTGGAATATAATCAGCCCATCCATAGATGTATAAAGTATTTTCATCTTTGTTGCTCTTTCCACAAGAAATCAAAGTGAAAGCCAAAGTTAATAGTAATAGTATTTTTTTCATTTATCAATCCTCCTAAGTTCATAATCTTTTAATATTTTAATATAGAATAGACATTAAGTCAATTAAATTTCATATTAGTGGTAGAGAGAAATTTCAGTTAAAATCTTTGAAATGTCCTCAGCAAAGTATGTTTTTGGTTTAACTTTAAGTGCCATATTTTCCAGATAAATAAAAGATTTAACAACTGGATATATTTCATTGTTGAAAACCATTCCATATTTCATTCCTGTTTTAAAAGAACGCATTATATTTTTACTCATGCTGTCTTTTTGCAGATAACTTCCTTTTGAATTTTTGAAGATATTATTAATTTCTACAGTCAATATATTCATTTTTTCAGGATTAATTTTTATCTCTGCCATGTTGTTTAAAATATTTGGTATTTCAGAATAATTATATTTAGAAATAGCCGAAAGAAGTTTAAATAGATTTGTTCTTGTTTCATCTTTTACTGAAGAAAGAACATTACAGTCTTGGAAATATATATAACCGTCACTTCCGAGAATGATATTTCCCATATGGAGATTATTGTGGAAAGTACCTATTTTTAAAATAAAGAAAAGCTGGATTCTTATTACTTCTAAAACATCTTTATAGCTGAGCCTTCTATTTTCAAGCATTTGATAAAAATATGTTCCATATGTATATTTGCTCACCAGCATAATATCTGATGTAAGATAAGCATATATAGATGGAAATCTTAGCCTTGCAAAACCTTTGTAGTCACTATATTGAGAAAGATAATCTTTTAAAAGTTCTGTACTTTTTATTTCGTTGTTAAGATTAAGTTTCTGTTCTGTCACTTTTTTTAGATTTTCCATTATTTCAACTGTTTTGTATTTTCTGTTGAATCCAGGATAGAACCATGAGAAAAATCTTAATTCTTTTTCCAGAGAAATAACTTTTTTTGTAAAATTCTTTTTAGCATTTTCATTAACAGCTTTTATAGTAATCTCTATACCGTTTTTCAGGCATCCTTTGAAAAGATAATTTATATCTGAATAAGAATATGAGTCATTGTCATAATATTCCATCTGTGACAGAAGAGGACTTTTTTTAGGAAGCAGAGTCAAAAGGTGTCTGTCTTCTTTTTCAGTGTCAGATGTTTGAAATCCAGAAAGATAAATACATTTTTCTATATCTATGACATCAAATCTTGAAGAATATTCCTGAGCTATTCGAATCCCCAGTATTCCAAGTTTTGTAATGATATTTGGGTTAGGAAGTTTTCTAGAGTGGAAAGACGAAACTAACCTTATGAAATTTAGCAAAAGCATACTAATTTCCTCCTTAGTGTAATACAATATTTGTACAACTAATTATAGCTCATATTTTGTTTAAAGTAAATATTAAGAAGGAGAAGGGGTATAAATTAAAGTCCTAATTTTGAATAAATTATGATATAATTACTGTAGGAAAATTTTAAAAAATAATCAAAAGAGTTTTAGGAGGAACAGTGGACTACATTAACAGTCTAGAAAATAATACAATAAAAAAAATAAAGAAACTTAAAATAAAAAAATACAGGGAAGAGGAACAACTTTTTATAGCAGAAGGAAGAAAATTTCTTGATTTTACTTTTGAACCTGAAATAATAGTTTTCAGAGAAAATTATGAAATAGCTGGAGAGATAGAGGAAAAATTAGAAAAATTTCAATGCCGAAAGATAATTGTCTCAGAAAAAGTTTTTGGACAGCTTACTTCTCAGGAAAATTCACAGGGAGTAATAGTAGTCTATCCATATATTAAGGGCTCGCTGGAAAAGTTGCAGAAGAATATAGTGGTTCTTGATAAAATAGGAGATCCCGGAAATCTGGGAACTATTATAAGAGTAGCTGATGCAGCTGGATTTAAAGATATAATTCTGACAAAGGGAAGTGTAGACTGCTATAATGAAAAAGTTGTAAGAAGCAGTATGGGTTCTATTCTTAATATGAATATACTTTATATGGAAGAAGAGGAGCTTATCACTTTTCTAAAAAGAGAAGGCTATAAGATAGAAGTTACAGCATTGGATAAAGATTCTGTTTCTTATACTGAAATGAAGCTTACAGAGAGAAATGCAATAGTATTTGGAAGTGAAGGAGATGGGGTATCTCAGAATTTCCTGAAAATGTGTGATGAAAAAATAATAATACCAATCTATGGAATAGCAGAATCTTTGAATGTAGCTATGGCGTGTGGGATAATTTTATATAAGACTAAGGAGATACTGGGGGAATAGAGGATGACTAAGTACAAACATTTAGAGAAAAAAGAGCTTTTTAGAAATAATCATATTACAGTTTATAGTGAAAAATTGCAGCTTCCAAATGAAAAAATTGTAGACTGGACATTTACAGGGAAAAAGGAAGCAGCAGGAATAGTGGCATCTTTTGATGATGATACAATACTTATGGTAAAGCAGTACAGACCAGCAGTAAAAAAAGTCACTATGGAGATACCAGCAGGACTGGTAGAAGAGGGAGAAGATCCTCAAGAGGCAGCTTTAAGAGAGCTGGAAGAGGAAACCGGATATAAGGCTGGAAAAATAGAAAAAATGTGTGAATTTTACAACAGCCCTGGAATAACAGATGGAAAGTTTTATATTTATTATGCTGAAGAATTAAAAAAAACTCACCAGCACCTAGATGATGATGAGTTTTTAGAAGTTGAAAGAATACCTATAAAAGATATTAATATAACAAATCTCTCAGATGCCAAAACAATGCTGGCAGTGAGCTTTATAAATCACAAGAGACGTTAAGCTTTTTTCTGATTGTGTTTGAATGTATAGTAGGCAATACCTATAATTATAGCTCCACCTAGAAGGCTCAGCATATCAGGTATTTCATGGAAGAATATAAATCCTAGTATAATACCAAAAACAATAGCTGAATAATTATAAATAGATACCTCTGTAGCTTTTGAATATTTATAGGCGTAAGTTATACCAAATTGACCTACAGAAGCAAAGAGCCCGGTAGCTAATAAAAGCATAAGCTGAGTTGAATCAGGGACAATATAGTCATTAAGAACAAATGGAAGAGTTCCCAGCACTGATACAATAGAAAAATAAAATACAATAGTATCAGGACTTTCCTTATCCTTCAGATATCTAAGGAGGGTATAGGCAATTCCAGCAGCAGCGGCAGATAACAGCCCAGCAATACTTGGAATTATACTCAGAGAAAATTCAGGTTTTATAACCAGTAATGCTCCGCCAAATGTGATAAATATACCAATGATCTGCTCTTTATCTATTTTTTCTTTTAAAAAGAGGCAGGCCATAATAGTGACAAATATTGGTGACAGCTTTCCAAGCATAGTGGAATCAGCAAGAGTCAGATGACTTATAGCATAGAAGTTAAGTATAACTCCAGCAAGTCCAAATCCTGCTCTCGCAAGAAGAGCCAACTGATTTTTTCTTTGTCCAAAAACAGGAGCAGAGGATTTCTTAATCAGATAAAATGCTATAACAAGGCTCACCAGATTTCTAAAAAATACTTTTTCAAATAATGGAATATCTTTTAGGTATTTTACAGTAACACTCATAAATGTAAATCCTAAAGCGGATATAAGCATGGATAATACGGCTTTGGTTTTGTTTGACATAGTTAAACATCCTTTCTATAAATAAATTTAAGATTAAAGGGGGAAGATTTTGAAAAAATTATCATTCTTTGTAATACTGACAATATTATTTTCAGGATGTATGTTTTCCCGAGCAGAGATTAGGAGAGATGAAAAAATCTCTAGATATTTTACAATGGGAGAGGCAGTAGATAGTGCCAGTGCCAAAAAATATGGGATAGATAATACACCTTCAAAACAGCAGGCAGCTAATATAAGATATACAGCTGTAAGGCTGGATAAATTTAGAAAACTGCTGGGAAGACCAATTCAGGTAAGCAGCTGGTATAGAAGCAGCCGTGTGAATAGGAGAGTAGGCGGCTCAGATAGTTCTGCTCATCAAAGTGGACTTGCTGTTGATATAA
The DNA here is from genome assembly GCF_003019675.1 of Fusobacterium ulcerans. NCBI lineage: Bacteria > Fusobacteriati > Fusobacteriota > Fusobacteriia > Fusobacteriales > Fusobacteriaceae > Fusobacterium > Fusobacterium ulcerans. The sequence continues at coordinate 2,735,821 of NZ_CP028105.1, forward strand.
TGTTGAAAAAAGGTTCAGCATACAAAGAGTTTCAAAAAGTAATGAAATCTTCATTAAGTTATGACCAATTAATATATTACCCTAAAAGAGGACATTTGCATATAGGTTTTCGAAAAAATATGAAAAAAGAAAGACAGCAAGTAATGATAAAATAGGAGAAAAGATGAGAATAGAAGAGATATTAGAGAAAGAAAAATTAACTAGAGACGACTTGATTACTCTTATGAAAATAACTGATTCTAAAGAATTGGATATGCTTTATAAAAAAGCTTATGAAGTAAAAACAAAAGAGGTAGGAAGAAAAGTTTATTATAGAGGACTTATAGAAATAAGTAATATATGTATAAAAAACTGTAATTATTGTGGAATAAGAAAAGGAAACTGTAAAACTGAAAGATTTTCTATGTCTAAAGAAGAGATAATGAAGGGGGTAAAATGGATTTATGAAAATAATTATGGTTCATTGGCACTTCAATCTGGAGAGAGACAGGATGATGAATTTACTGATTTTATAGAAGATATAATAAAAGAGATAAAAAAGCTTTCTAACGGGAGGCTGGGGATAACTCTTTCACTGGGAGAGCAGTCTTATGAAACATATAAAAGATGGTTTGATGCAGGAGCACATAGATATCTGTTGAGAATTGAAAGTACAAATGAGGAGCTGTTTAAGAAGCTTCATCCTCAAGATGGGAAACATACCTTCGAGGTTAGAAAAAAATGTTTAGAATATTTAAGAAATATAGGATATCAAGTAGGAACAGGAGTTATGATAGGACTTCCAGGTCAAACTGAAGAGGATTTAGTAGATGATATTCTTTTTTACAGAGATATGAAAATAGATATGATAGGAATGGGACCATATATAATTCACAAGGACACACCATTGGGACAGGAATGGGAACATATAGTGCTTCCTAAAGAAAAAAGAGTGGAACTTGGATTGAAAATGATAGCTATAACAAGAATATTCCTAAGAGATGTAAATATAGCAGCTACTACAGCATTGCAGGGCTTGGACTCACATGGAAGGGAAAAGGGGCTTCTGGCAGGTGCTAATATACTTATGCCGACTGCTACATTAGAGGAGCATAAGAAAAAATATCTTCTTTATGATGATAAGCCCGGTATAGAAGACAGTGTTGAAAAATGCAGAGATGACATGGATATGAAAGTAAAATCTATTGGTGATGAAATAGTATATGGAGAATGGGGAGACTCGCTTCATTTTAAAAGAAAGAAAAAATAAAAGTAAAAAATAAAAGTATAGCTAAAATAAAAAATGAAATTATGTGAGATAAAAAAGTGAAATAAACAAAAAAAGAAGCTGGATCTTAGGATCCAGCTTCTTAAAAATAAAGATTAATTCATTTTGTCTGTTAAAGTTTTTCCAGCTTTGAATTTTACAGTCTTCTTAGCTTCTATTTTGATTTCTTCACCAGTTTTAGGGTTTCTTCCCATTCTTTCAGCTTTTTGAACTACTTCAAATTTTCCCCATCCAATAAAGTTTAATTCATCACCAGATTTTAGTACTTCTTCGATCTCTGTTAAAATAGCGTCAACTTTTCTTTCTGATTCAGCTTTAGAAACAAATATCCCTTTTTCAAATAAAGCTTTTGCAAAATCCTTTTTTGTCATTATAAATTTCCTCCTAAAATAAAACTAAAAAAATACAAGTTCCTAATTTATATCATATAATCCAGATATTTTCAAATTTTTTTTTATAATTTTTTAAAATATTTCTTTTGATATTTTTAAAAAACATAGTAGAATATAGTCAGCGATAAATAAAATATAAGATTTCAGAAAAGAGAGAGGTAAAAGAATGATGAAGAAAAAATGTTTGGTGCTATTTCTGATGTCAATAATTTTTTTCTCATGCAGCCGTGTTAATTACAAAATAGATGATAAATCTTATCAGGCTAAAGGGAAAGACAGTAGAATAAAATATATTGTTCTGCATTATACAGCAACGAATGATGAGGTGGGGATAAGAGCTTTAACCGGTCCAAATGTCAGTTCTCATTATTTAATAACTTCTAAAGCAGAAGATCCAACATATGCTTTAGTCCCTCACAATGAGAGAGCATGGCATGCTGGAGTGAGTGAATTTGCTGGAAGAAGCAATATTAATGATACATCTATTGGTATAGAAATAGTAAACATTGGAATAAAAGCTATTCCAGGTGCACCAAAATACGATGGATTTTTCAGACCATATGACGAGTATGTAGATTTTGATGATGCACAGATAGAAAAAGCAGCAGCCCTATTAAAAGTTTTAATAAAAGAATATAATATAAAACCAAAATTTATTGTGGGACATTCAGATGTAGCCCCACTAAGAAAAATTGATCCAGGTCCGAAATTTCCTTGGGAAAGACTGTACAAAGAATATAATATAGGGGCATGGTATGATGAAAGCGATAAAATCTTCTTTATGAATCAGACTTTATTTGATGTAACTCCTGTACATGAAATAAAAGATGAGCTTAGAAAATATGGCTATAAAATCAACACTACTGATGAATGGGATGAAGAAAGCAAAAGGGTAGTATACAACTTTAAAGCACACTTTAATCCAAAAATGTTAAGTGAAGAAATGGACTTAGAAAGCTTTGCTATTTTGAAAGCTCTGAACAAGAAATATAAATAAGTGAGTTAAGAATTGTATGAAAGTATATAAATAAGCAACTTTTTTAAAAAAATTTGCTTGTATAAAATGCTAATTAGTGGTAAAATAGAGCCGTAGTAAAACCTTAATTTATAAATTAAACACTAAGTTTTTAACACTTTTCAAAAATTTTAGGGTTTGTTTGTTCTTAATGGTTTTAATTTTCTTAAAATTTTTGGAGGTGCTTTAAATGCTAAAAGGAACTGTAAAATGGTTTAACAAAGACAAAGGGTTTGGATTTATTTCTGGTGAGGATGGAAACGATTATTTCGTACACTATTCTAACATCAACTCAAAAGGATTTAGATCTTTAGAAGAAGGACAAGCTGTAACTTTCGAAGTTACTGAAGGAAACAAAGGTCCAGTTGCTTCTAATGTAACTGTAGCATAGTTTAAATTTGCTGAAAAAATTTGTAGGGTACCAGCAGGTGCCCTATTTTTTCTTGGTGGGAATGATTAATGGAGGGATAAAATGAAAAAAGGATATAATAAAAAAGAAAAAAAATCTCATACTTTTATCATTAATACAGCAGTAAAAATATTTCTGTTTCCACTTTTTATTTTTGGCATCCTGTTAAGAGAGTATGATAGAATATTTAAGAAAAGTAAAATTAAGAAAAGAACGGAAGGATTATGGTATTAAAGATATAAGAAATATCTTTACAAAATACTATGTTTATGATAAAATAAAATTCTTGTGTGCACAGGTGGCGGAATGGTAGACGCGTAAGGTTGAGGTCCTTATTGGTAGTTTTCCAGTGAGAGTTCAAGTCTCTTCCTGTGCACCATGTATACTCACACCAAAAAAAATGATATATATATATTTTATAAATAAAAAACTAACAGATAACTTTAAGTTTTAGATTTGGATGAATATGAATAATTGAATAGTAAGATTAAGGAGAAATTAAATTTTCTCCTTTTTATTTTATAAAATAAAAAATAGGTCGATAAAAAGACTGCGTAAAGATAATTAATATGTTGATAGAGAAATTATTTAGGAGTAAGTTTACTTTTTTAGTTGCTTTTTTATGGTATAATAAAAAATAAAAACATCTTTGGAGAACCTGATTTATGAAAAAAATAGCAATAGCATTAATTACAGTGTTTATAATGCTGGGGTGTGGTAAAGTAAGAGAGGAAGATTCAGAAAATTAGAAAAAGCTGGATTTGAATTATTTGAAAAGAGAACTCCAATAAGTCATAAACAGTATAATATGATTAGTGACAGTTATTTTTATTATCGTAAATATTGTTAAACTTTATTTTAATTAAATATCTAAAAAATAAGAGTTTAATTTTAAAGGATGAAAAATCAAAATATTACAAAAAGACAATTATTATTGACATAAAGTTATCAATGATTGGTTGCATGTAAAGTAATAATTATGGTAGAATGAGACATAATTACAGAACTTTATTACAAAAATTTAAAGGAGTGTATATCAGCAATGAAAAGAATAGTATTGATTTCAGGTATTATTATTTCTAGTTTTACTTATGGATAGAGATTCAGCAAGGGTTGAAAGAATTTCCTTTGATATGTAAAGTAATATTAGCAAAGAAAAACAATTAGAAAAGTACATGAATTTAAAATTTTAAACAAAGTGAGGCTTTATGAAGATGGAAAAAAATAAACTGTTTATAATACCTGTTGTAATTTTATTATGTATAGCTGCTGTAGCCTATTATAATAGATACACATTTTATCAATTTTTACCTGCTCAACTTGATGATAATTATAGTACTGTAAATGGAATTATGATGAATGGTAAAGATCAAATACCATTTACTGGAAGACTTAAAACAGATTTGGGAAATCGAATTGAAATTTATTCGTATAAAGATGGAAAACTGGATGGACTTAATGTTGCCTACCAAAATGGCAAAATTAAAGAAATAGGACATTGGAAAGATGGTATGCAAAATGGAGTATTTAAACTTTATACAGAAAAAGGAATTCTAGTTGATGAGGCAACATTTAAAAATGAAAAAAGAGATGGAATTACTAAACAATATTATGATGATACTGGGAATATAAAAGTAGAGGTATATTATAGTGAAGGTGTTTTAAATGGACTGGCAAAGGAATATTATCAAAATAAAAAGCTGTATCGAGAAATTATTTATAGTTATGGAAAAAGAGAAGGATTAACTAAGGAATATTATGAAAACGGCAAGACAAAAATAGAGATGTATTATGAGCTAGATGTGCCAAATGGTTCGTATAAAATGTATGATATTAATGGGCAGATTCAACTGGAAGGAAGATTTGAAAATGGGGAATTTGTTCCTGAATCTAATGAAGAAATAAGTATAGAAGAAATTAGAAATGAGTGATTCATTTGGTTCTTTTTGAATTTTCTGATATAATATCTTGAAATATATTTTAGTAAGAAAAAACTATGTATAAATATATTAAATGCATGGTCGCTATATTCCAAATTTTATTATATTTAGACTAAATAAAAAAGGGGAGAGATTAATGAAAAAACAAGTTATGCTTGGAAGCATAGGAGTTATACTAATATTAGTATTTTTTATGGCATTTACATCATTCTATACAGTAAAAACTGGTGAAGTAGCAATTATTTCCAGTTGGGGAAAAATCACAAGAATTGACAGAGAAGGGTTGAATTTTAAAATACCTGTTGTTCAAACAAAAGAAATGCTTGTAACAAGAGATAAAATATATAGTTTTGACAACATGTCAGTAAGTACTAAAGATATGCAGTCAATAGTTTTAGATCTTACTGTGCAAAGTGCAGTTTCTGATCCTGAAAAACTTTATAGATCATTTAGAGGAATGCATGAAATGAGTTTTATTATACCAAGAACAAAAGAAGTGGTACAAGCATCAATCAGTAAATATACTATTGAAGAGTTTGTTTCAAAAAGACAGGAGTTAAGTAAAATAATATATGAAGATCTGAAAGATGATTTTAATGCTTATGGATTATCTGTATCAAATGTTTCTATAACAAATCATGATTTTTCAGTAGAATATGAAAAAGCTATTGAGGCTAAAAAAGTTGCTGAACAGGAAGTAGAAAGAACTAGATTTGAGCAGGAAAAATTCAGAGTAGAGGCAGAGAATCAAGTATTATTGGCTGAGTATAAGTTAAAAGAAAAAGAACTTCAAGCAAAAGCCAATCAGGTGGAAGCTGAATCATTGTCACCAATGCTGCTAAAAAAACTGACTATAGAAAAATGGAATGGAAAACTTCCACAGGTAAGTGGTGGGGATAATGCTCCAATAATAAGATTAAATGATTAATATGAAGAGTAAGGAAAACAGATAAATAATATTTTGAGATGACATACTTTAATAAAATTTAGATTTTATAAAAAATCAGAATAATAAAATTAAAGATAAAAACATAACATTGAAAATGAAAGAAAGTAGTAAAATCAGAAACTATTTCTATAATTTTTATTAAAAAAACAAATATTATGATATAATAAATTGTATATTAATACAAAAGAAATGGTAAAATATATTATTTTAAAAGAATAAAGTATATTTTTTCCAATTAAAATAGGGGGAAAGGGAAAATATGCCGAAATTGATTCTGGGTATAGTGGTAATGTTATGTAGTTATGTTGGATATAAAAGTAAGAAAATACATATACAATTAATTTCTCTTTTTCTTATTATTCTGGCAATACTTTATAGAATCTACAGGTAGAAAGCACTGATTTATCCTTTCACTAAAAATAAGACTGCAAATAATTAAAGACATCTTTGGGGAGGAAGCTTATGAAATGTGAAAAGTGTAATAATCTGGTTAAAAGGACTTTAGCAGATAATTGCGTCAGCAGGTTTAAATTCTATAAGACGGTTGCATATTATTGTGATCACTGTGATAAAATATATATTCTGGAAAAATATAAAGATGCCATAGCCGGGAATAAGTATGATGGGGAATTAGAGTGGCTGAGAGATCAGAATCCATATTTGAATAAATGATATAGATAAAATAAAAATAAAGGAACAGGAAAATATTTCCCTGTTCCTTTTATTCTGTCAAAGCTTCTTTGATGGAATCAAGAAGTTCTAAAAGTCTTTTTTCCTCAGAATCTGCTATTTCTTTTTGAGAAGTATGTATATAGAAAGCACCCATTTCACTATTAGATATATAGGAAGCGTGAGATTTCAAATATCCTTCCATCTCTTCAAATGACATAGTAGTAAGAGTTTTAGCAGTAATTTCTTCTCTCCCTTCTAAAATTATTCTGTTATTAGTCAATAAATATGCTTTTTCAACAGTAGCTAAGCATTTGCTGTGTTTATAGGCAATAAACCCTCCAAACATATTTTCTATTTCAGTGAAAAATTTAAAATTCCCTACCCACATTTTTTTAACTACACCAGAAATTTCTTTTGATGAATCCTTCATAAATACCTCCTGTTTGATATTCTTCAGCTGCATTATTTATTATACACTTATTTTGTAAAGAAATCAAAAAAGGATAAAAATTTAATTGAAGGTAGGTATAGATTCAGTGGTGTAAAAGAATAATATAAATTTTAAAAGTTATCTTTAAAAAACAAAAACCAGGAGAAGATTTTCTGCCTGGCTTCATAAATTATACAGCATCATATTCATTAGTAAAAGTTTTAAGTTTTTTCTTTATTCTCTGAATAGCATTATCTACTGATTTAGGGTCTCTTCCTGTTTTATCAGCAATTTCCATGTATGTCATTTCAATAAGCATATAATCAAAAATTTCATTCTCCATTTTACTTAAATTTGTTTTTAAATATTTTTTTAGAGCTCTAAATTTTTCCTTGCTTAAATAAATTTCTTCAGGATTGCAAAAATTAAATGATTTGCTTGAATATGCAGGTGCTGCATTATAATCATAGGAATTTTCATTATTATTTACAGCCATATTTAAAATTTTATATTTTCCACTATTAGAACTTTTTATTGCAGTGATCAACTGTCTTTTTATACATAGAATAGCAAAAGTTTTAAAAGAAGCCTGTCTGTTTGCTTCGTAGCCATTTATAGCTTTTAAAAGACCAATCATTGCCTCTTGAAGTACATCATCTTTATCTCCTCCATAAAAGAAATATTTTTTAGTTTTTAGAAGCATTATCCCTTGAAATGATTTGAAAATTTCCTGAATAGCTTCCTCACTACCTGCTTTTGCCTTTTCAATCAAATGTAAACTTACCATAAAGACCACCTCCATAAATTTAAAGGTAAATCTCCCCCAGTTATATAATATAAAAACAATATTAAAAAGGATTCTCTTAGTATATTATATTACATAAAAGCAAAAAAAGCAAATTATTGGACAAAATAAAAATTTTTAATGTATACAATTTTGAACAAAATTAAATGAAAAAATATATTTTAGAATTTGATATTATTCTTTAAAAAACAAAATTTCATCATTTCTAGCGATTAAAAATATATCCAGAAATAATAAAAAGGACAGTAGATATAATTCCATTGAGTATAGCATAAGGGACCTGAGTTTTAATATGGTCTATATGATCAGCACCAGCAGCCATAGAGGAAAGTACAGATATATCAGATACAGGTGAACAGCTTCCTCCCATGAGAGCTCCTGATACAACAGAAGATACAGTGAGTACCATATGACTTCCTGTGACAGATGACATTTGAAGTCCAACAGGCATCATAAGAGCAAAAGTTCCCCATGAAGTACCAGTAGCGAAAGATATAACAGCTGAAAGAATGAAGATAACAGTAGGCTCAAATATTCTGTGGATTCTTCCATTGATAAGAGCAGCAAAATATTTACCAATGTTAAGCTGTGAAGCTATCTCTCCAATAGTGAAGCTCATAGCTAGAAGTATGATGACAGGAGCCATATTTTCAGCTCCTTTGTAAAAATAAGCCATAAATTCCTTACCACTCATTATTTTTTTTACAACTATGTAATAGAATGCAGTACAGATAAGGGCAGCAGAAACAGCCCAATACACTGAAATAGAACCTGAACCATGAATCATATTTCCATTTCCAGTTACATAAAGTCCAACAGGCATCATTAAAATAACAACCAAAAGAGGTAATACCATATTCATAAAATCAGGCTTCATGCTTTTTCTCATTAAATTTTGGCTTCCACTGGTATCAATGAGGGGAGTTCCTTCATCCCTTACAAGTTTTCCTGTAGTTTTAGCTCTGTCAGAAGCTTTTTTCATAGGTCCCCAGTGTTTTCCTATAAAAATATAAAAAAGAAGCGTCAGCAAAGTTACCCATGGATAGAAATTAAAGGGAATACTTTTTATTAATATTTCAGAAGGATTTCCACTGATAGTACCAGCAGCTATCTGCACTCCAATTATACCAATGAGAGTCGCCCCCCATCCATTGAAAGGAAAGAGTCCGCAGATTGATGTACATACAGATGCACTTTCATAAGAAAGTTCTTCACTGGAAATTTTATATTTATCAGAAAAGGCCTTGGCAATAGTACCAGAAACCAGAATATTAATAGATGATTCAAAAAATAAAACTAATCCTATCAGATACGATAGGAAAAGAGCATGTTTTTTATTTTTAACGACTGAAGTTTTTTCAGTAAGGGAGTGAACTACTCCGTTTACACCTCCAGAAGCTTGTAAAAGTATAACAAGTGCTCCAGCGAGGAGGGAAAAAGCAATTACTTCAGCATTTCCTCTTACCTGTGTCATAATATCAGTCATACTTTTAACAAAAGCAGCAAAGATATTTCCATTGGTTAAGATTATATTTCCTAGTATAATTCCTGCAAAAAGTGAAACTAAAGTCTCTCTAGTAATTATTGTAAGAACTGCTGCAACTATTACTGGCAGTACATTTAAAAAACCATGCTCCATAATCTTTCCCCCTAAAAGAACATTATTAATTCAATAATACACGTTTTCTTTTAAATATACAAGTAAATCATTTATATTATAAAAAATAATATATTGTATACGAAACAAGAAGGATATACTGAATGTATAGAATGGATAAAAATATGAAATAAGTTATAAAAAAAGGAGACTGCAAGCAGAAATATAATTCAGCTTTTAGTCATCCTTATGTTAAATATTTATTTAATAATTTTTTCTACCTTACCATTTTTGAATATAGCTTCGTTAGTAATTTTACCATCTCTTGAATATTTTCTAAATAGCCCGTCAAACTGGTTGTCTACAAAAGTATATTCTCCTTCCAGTTGCCCGTTGTCATAATAAATCTTTGAAACACCATTGATTTTATCTTCAACAAAATTAACAATATTTTTTACCTGTCCATTTTCATAATAAATTTTTGATTCTCCATGAGCTTTACCATTTTTATAATTATATTCACTTTCTAGTTTGCCGCTTTCATAGTATGCTTTTACCAATCCATTGTATTCACCATCAAGATAATTATTTTCTTCTTTTAGATTACCGTTTTCATAATATACTTTTCCTTCTCCCTGAAGTACATCATCAATGTAATTTTCTAAGTATTGCAACTGTCCGTTAGGATAGTAGTATTCAATAGGACCATTTCTTTTATCTTCTTTAAAATTTACAAGACTTCTTAATTGACCATCTAAATAATAAATTTTTGAAACACCATCAATTTTATCATTAACATAAGAAGATTCATTTTCCAGCTGTCCATTTTCAAAATATATTTTAGCTTCTCCATTTAATTGACCATCTTTAAATGTTCCTTCGAAAGCTACCTGCCCATTAGGGAAATATTCTTTTACAATACCTTCATATTTTCCATCTTTAAAATTTTCTTCAGATCTTATTTTACCATCTTCATATTTATCAGTTAGTTTTCCAGTAAAAGGTTTTTTCTCATTAATAATATAAACTATTCCATCTCTCATATCTTTTTTAGAAGCATCAACATCTCTTTTTCCAATATTACAGCTGATCATTAAGATAAAAAGAGAAAAAATTATTATAATTTTCTTCATAAATAAGTCTCCTTTGTTTTCTTACTATTATATCATACAAAAATAGTTTAGAGGGAGATTTTAAAAGATATGGAAATTATTTTCTTGAATTATAGACGGCAATTTGTTCATTAAAAATTAAAAAAAATTATATAATTTGATTTTATGGTATAAATAGTATATTATAGAAGGGAAGAATATTCATAAAGCATAAAAAGGAGGAGATTTTGTGGAAAATTTTAAGATAGTACTTTTGTTAAAATTGATAAGTGGAGCAGAATACAATACAGAGGCCTCAAAATTATTGCTGAATAAATATGAAATTAATGAAGAAAATTATTTGAAAATAGCACTAAAAGAAGACTACATAAAAATATATGACATACAGCAAGGAACAGTGAAAGAACTTAAAGAAATATTGAAAAATGCAGGTCTGGTACAAACTGGCAATAAAGAAATGCTTATCCAAAGAGTTACTGAAAATATAGGTGAAGATGAACTTAAAAAGTATTTTGGAAATGATAAGTATAAACTAACTCCATTGGGAAGAAAATTTCTAAAGGATAATATCGAAGAGTTAGAAGAGGTATTAGCTGGGAATGGAGAAAAGGGAAATAAAGAAGCTGTTGAAGAAATTCTAGTTGAAGAAAAAATTGAAGAAACTCCAATAGAAGCTGTAGAAAAGGTTGAAGTTGAAGAGGAAATAATAGAAGAAGTTCCAACAGAGATTATAAAAGAGACAGAGATAAAAGAGGAAACAGTAAAAGGAACAGAAGAAATCAAAGTAGAAGTTAAAGAAGAGATAAAAGAAGAAGTTAAAGAAAAAGCAATAAAAGAAGAAAAGATAGTTGAACATAAAGATAAATTTGCTAATAATTATATAATAGCAGGGATTATAATTATTGTAGCAGTAGTATGTATAAATATGTTTCTATAATAATTAAAAATGGAAAAATGATATTTAAAGTGAAAAGCCTCTTAGATTAATTCTAAGAGTTTTTTTGTTTTAATGTATAAAGCTAATTTATAGTAACAGCTATTTTGAAACGTAAAGAAAATGTAAATGATTTTTTGCTTTTTATGAGAAATTTTCTCAAAATATTGTAATTTTATATAGCATATGTTATTATATATTATATAATGATGAGAAAAAGGAGGAAGATATGTTGATTCAATTTAGTTTTAAAAATTTCAAATCTTTTAGAGATGAAGTAACTCTTGATATGACAGCTTCTTCAATTAAGGAATATTCTGATAAAATAATTGAAGATAATGGAAATAAATATTTAAAAATTACAGCTATTTATGGAGCAAATGCAAGTGGAAAATCAAATGTAATAGAAGCTTTTTCTCATATGAAAAATATTATAATGAATTCATTTAATTCAGAAGCTAAATGGCAAAATATTCCTTTAAAAAGATTTGCTTTTAATGAAAAAAGTAAAAATTCTGAAAGTATGTTTGAAGTATTTTTTAAAAACAATAATGAGGTTTATCAATATGGTTTTGAATTAGATAGTTCTAAGATAAGAGAAGAATGGCTATATAAGAAAAAAAGTAATAAATCTGAAAAATTTGAATTATTATTTGCTAGAGAAAATGATAAATTTGAATTGTCTAATGGATTAAAAATCTATTCTGAAATGTTGAATGGCATTTCAGAAAAAACATTAATTTTATCGTTTTTAGCTAATATAAAAATAGAAGATATAAAAAATGTTTATGATTGGTTTAAAGAAACTAAAGTTTTAAATTTAGGTGATCCCTTTATTGATACAATAAGGTCTTCTTTTCTACCAGCCGAATTACTAAAAAATAATTTAGAAGAAAGAGATAATTTTAATAAATTTTTAGCTGATATAGATGTTGGAATAAAAGATATAAAAATAGAAGAAGAGGTAACAGAAGAAAAGAAAAGATATAAAGCTTTTTCTATGCATTTAAATAATGATACTCAAAAGGAGGAATATCTTCCTTTGAAAGAGGAATCAGATGGAACATTAAAAATGATTTCTCTCTATTCAGATTTAAAAAAATGTTTAAACAATGGAGGAACTATTTTTATAGATGAACTTGATGCTAAATTGCATCCTCTTTTAAGTAAATATATAGTTCAAATATTTCATAATAAAAATACAAATCCTAAAGACGCTCAATTAATTTACACTACACATGATGTTATAAATTTGAAAAAAGAAAATTTTAGAAGAGATGAAATATGGTTTGTAGAAAAGAACAAGGAAAATGTTTCAGAGCTTTATTCATTGGTAGAGTATAAAGTTGAAAATACAAAGGTTAGAAATGATGCCAGCTACGATAAAGATTATTTGTTAGGAAAATATGGAGCACTGCCGATTTTAAAAGAGTTTGAAGTTGGTGAAAAATAATGGGATTTGACAACTTGCATAAAAAAAGACAAGGAAATTTAAAAAAGAGAAAAGAAAATATTAAAGAAGTAGAGCCACTTAGATTTTTGATTGTTTGTGAAGGGAAAAAGACAGAACCTAATTATTTTGAGCCACTAAAAAATCAAATTAATGCAAAATATAGACCCGATCTTATAAATTTAAAAGTAGAATGCATAGATATTGTAGGTGCAGGGAAAAATACTGAATCTTTAATAGATTATACAATAAAATTAAGAGATAATGCTAACATTAACTATGGAAATGTATGGTGTGTTTTTGACAAAGATTCTTTTACTTCTAATCAATTTAATAATGCTATCAGTAAAGCTGGTAATGAAAATATAAAAACAGCATGGTCTAATGAAGCGATAGAGTTATGGTTTTTATTACATTTTGAATATCTAAATACTGGAATAGGAAGAGAACAATATATAGAAAAACTTAATGGGCATTTTAAAAAATATAAGATAAATAAAGGAAAATATGAAAAAAGTCTAAATGATATTTACCAAATTCTGGAAAAATATGGAAATTATGATAATGCTGTAAAATATGCTAAAAAATTAGAAAAAATAAATTTAAAAGAAACACCTGCTAAAAGTAAACCAATGACTAAAGTTTATGAATTAGTAGAGGAGTTAAAGGTATTGCTAGAAAAATAATTAAAATAAATTAAAAATATAAAAGCCTTTTGGATAATTCTAAAGGGCTTTTTACTATATGACAAAAGATAGAAAGTATTCTATATAGAATATAAGCATAGATTAAAGGAGATATGGTATAATGGAAAAAAGAATAAAATAATATAAGGAGTATATTATGAAGAGAGAAGTTGAAAATCAATTAGATCAAAAACTAATAGATGCTATTGTAAAATTTAACAGTCTATTAAGAGAAAGTTTCATAAAAAAGGAAAAAATTTCTCTTAAAATAGATGTTCCTAAATTTGAACCAAAGGAACTTACAAACTATAGAGAATTAAAAACTGCAATAGAATGTTTGAGGCATAACTATAGAGAAATGCTCAGATATATAAAACTGGATAACTACACACCTCTTCTTAAAATAGTGTTTTTATATGAAGAAGAAAATTCTTTTCCAGTTATATTGAATTTAGATTTACAACAATATTTGGAATCAGATTTTTTTGTGGGAAAAGAAATTCTTAATATAAAAAAAATAATGTAAAGCATTTTTTTATAAAAAATATATTATCTTTTTATTTTTTATTTTTTATTTTCAAAAAAATTATAAAATTAAATGGTATTATTTTTTTAAATATTAAAACTATTTTAGTAAAAGATAATACTATTTGAAATAAATATACATTAATGAACTAAAAATAGCAGAGATGATTTTTGAAAAAATATTATAATAAACAGTATAATTTGATAAATTAAAAAAAGAAATGAAAAAATATAATAGGTAATTTAATGAATTCAATAGAAATAAGATGAATCAATTTAGAATAACATCAGGATAAATTCTGGTGTTTTTTTATTTTTTGTAAAGATATTATTTGAAATGATGTAAAAAAATATTTTTATTGTTGCTATTTTACTGTAAAACTGGAATGAAAATAAGCGAGAAATTAAAAAATGAGTATGTTTATTAAAAAAGTTCTTAAAACTAAAAAATCAATTTTTTTTAAAATAATTTATATACAAGGATAGGATGTTGTGCTAATATAGATAACGTTACATTAAAAAAATAATTTAAAAAATTAAAAAATGGTTTTTAAAGAGTACTAAGTATAAAAAAGTTCGCATATATTATTATAAAATTGAAGGAGCGTAAAAGATGGACAGGAAAAAAAGTACAAAAGATTTGTCATCCTACTGGAGAAAAAAGAAAGTCTTGAGGATATTCATATGCCAGTACAAAGGATCAGCTTCAAAAATTTAGAAACCAAATTTTTACTTAATTTTATAAAAAAATAAACTTACTTGGAGAAGAGGAAAAGAGAATGGATAAGGTTAAAATGCTGGGAATATACGAAGAAGGATATGGAGTTGTAGCAAAAAAAGTAATGAGGGACAAAACTTTAAATATTTTATCAAAAGCTGTCTATGCCTATATATGCAGTTATACTGGAAAAGGAAAGGATGCCTTTCCATCGCAAAATTTGATATGCAGAGATCTGGGGATAGGAAAAAGTACACTGGTAAAATATATCAAGGAATTAAAAGACAGAGGATATGTCCAGCATAAAGAAAAAGGGAAGTTTGCCCAAAATCTATATACTGTAAATGCTATACCGTGTATAGTTTCGTCGGATACGGTAGAAACCGATACGAATCCTACCGCACGCGGTCAGGTGAACACTAATAATAACAGTCTTAATAATAACAAAAAGAATAATAATAACATAAAAGATAAAAAGATAAATAATACACACACAGAGGTGGAAGAGAAAGCTGATGATAGTGCAGAACATAAAAATGAGATTGAGAAAGAAAAATTAAGTGATGCGCCTATGGAGATACAGGATATATTAAAAAAATATAAAGAGCTGGGACTGCCAGAGTATAACTACAGACCAGATAACTATGTAATCTTGGGAGTATGGAGAGAATTAGGAGCTGTAAAGCTTTTTGAAGCACTGACACTGATGTCGGAGTCTGAGTTTGTAAAAAACAACATGAGCGTCAACAGTATTTTCAAGATAGAAAACCTAAAGAAAGCCATGAATGGAAATTTTAAAGATAAAGAAAACAAGGGCAAAAAGAAGAACAGCTCCAAAAAAGAATTTAAAAGACCAGAATATAAAGATTTTACTGAAAAGTTGATAGATGGTGCTTTAAATGGAACATTAGGGGGAAATAAAAATGATGAAATGTAAATATTGCAATAAAGATTATGTGAGAAATGAAAATAGATATTTGGAACTATTTCCTGAAAGCCTTAGGAAAAATGTGGAATATATTCCAGCCTGTGACTGTCTGGAAAAGGAAAAAGAAAGGGAAATGGAGGAATTGGAAAGAAAAAGAGTTCATGAATGTATAAAAAATAAAGTGAAAAAATATGAAGAAATTTCTGTCATAGATAATAAATTTTTGGAAAGCAGATTTGAAAATGCAGATATGAGCAGTAAATATATGCAGTTGGGAAAGAAATATGCAGAGAATTTTCTGAAAAAAGACAAGCAGATAGGATTGTTGTTTTATGGGGGAGTAGGAACAGGAAAGACTTTTACTACAGCCTGTATAGCAAACTATCTCATGGAAAGAGGAAAGACAGTATTGGTAATAAATCTGGGGCTATATCTCAATAAAGTGGGGAGAGATTGGGGAGAAGCTGAAAAAAGATTTTTAGAACAGGTAGAAAAGTGTGATCTGATAATCATTGATGACTTTGGTACTGAAAAAGATCTGGATGAGAATCAATCCTGCTGGAGAGCTGAAAAGATATATAATCTCATAGATGCAAGGTACAGAAGTAATAAACCTTTGATATTATCTACAAATCTGATTTTCGATAGAGATGAAAAAATATGTGAACTAACTAAGAGGTTTTCTGTACATGGACAAAATAGGATAAGGGACAGAATAACAGATATGTGTTTTCCTGTAAAAGTAGCAGGGAAGAGCAAAAGAGGAATGACTCAAGAGGCATTTATAGAATTTATCTCATAAAAAACAAAAAAGGATTTAATAAAAAATAGATTAAAAGGGAGAATTACAAATGGAGAGAGAGGAATATATATACAAAAAACTAGGAAATCTTTCAGCGCTGGACAAGGCACTGGCAGAGGAAATAGTGGAGCATATAGGAGAATGGGCGACAATAAATGAGGCGGCAAAGTATTTAAAAAATCATAAAAATACTATCTACGAAAGAGTTGAGGAAGGAGATGTTATTTCCAGAAGAATTGGAAACAAAATTTTAATTTACACTAGAAGCCTGATTTTTTTATTAGAATAATTTTGAGTACTTCACGAATCGTCATAAATCGTCACAATTCATCACTGGTTTATTTTTTCTCAAAAAGGTATCATATACCTATGGAAAAAACAAAAACACAGGAGGTAGCAAAATGGCAACAGAAGACAATCAAGTAATATTAGCAGTGGTGCAAAAGGAAATTACAAAGGTGGAAAGTTCTATCAAAAGAGAAAAAGCTATATTGAAAAATATAGACGACATCACAGCAACTATTGAACACATAGCTGAACAGATAGAAGCAGGAACACCACTTCCAGAAAACTCAGCATATGAATCATATGGGGAATGGCAGACAAGTGCAGAAAAAGAGATCAAGTCTTATCACTCTTCACTGGAAACTATTGACAAGTACAGAAGCTTACTGGCGGCATATCACTTCTATGTGAAAAACAATATACCAGAGGCTTAATCACAAATTAAAAAATAGGGTAGTCTTTCAAGATTACCCTATTTTGCAAGGGAGCAGGTCATGAAAGAAATAACAACAAAATTTCTGAAATACTTTGTCTGTAAATGGCTGGGAACTAAAACTGTAGAAAATATCTTGATAGTTGCTATGAGAGAGCTAGTGAAAAGAACAGAAAGCAAAATCGATGACAGGATATTTGAAGCAGTATTTGGAAAACTGGAAGGGGAGAAAAGTGAATGAGAACATAGAAATCTATTTTAAAATCGTAACAACAACAGTCACTTTCCTTTTGGGATATCACAGGTATATATTTTCACTCTTTGAAAAAAAAGTAGATAGAACAGTGTGTGAAAAAGAAAGACTCTTCATAGAAAAATTCAGAGGAGAGAATATAAGGACACTAACTGATGGAATCAAAAGAATCGAAGAGAGAATGACAAGGATAGAAGAACAATTAATGAAACAGAACAAATGCTAAAAAGACTAAAAAAATCTTCCCATAAAAAAAAGAATAAAAATAAAAAAGGTCCTCAGTATAAATTTACTGGGGATTTTTGTATTTAAGAGTACTTTAGAAAAGTTCTCTTTTATATACAAATGCGAACAGCAAAAGGAGGTCATTCTGACAATAAAGTCCTATAAAATGTAAAATTGGAAATTGCAGACATATTTTATATTTATTAAATTTATGTATTTTTTTTGTGGAGGGAAAGATGATAGAAAAAATTATGAAGGCTGTAAAAAGTGGGAATAAGAAGAGGGGGAAAAATATTACAGTAGGGGCAGTAGTAGGAATGCTTCTCTCTTGTACAGCAGTAATGGGAGCAGATGAGTATTTGTGGATAAGAGAAGACAGTGGAGCGATAGAATTTAATACAGCAATCACTAATGATGCTAGTGGAGCTGGTGGAAATTGGAATGAAGCAAATCCATATAGTGATGAAAATATTTGGAATGCAGATACTAAAACTTATATAAATAATATGACATTATTATCAACTGCAATCAATATAACAGCAGATGGGTATGTAAGGGATGCAAGTTGTGCCTTAAAATTGAGTGGTGATTTAGGTGGAGTTATAAATAATAGTTTAATAATGGGAACGGATATAAATAATGTTGTTAGAGAAAGTAGTGGAATTTATATTTATGATTCCAGTAATGTAGAAACTATAACAAATAATGGCTTAATTACTGTATCAGCTGAGGGTAGTAATGGAATTTTTAATTTTGGTACTGTGGGAACTTTGACTAACACTGGTTCAATAATGGGAACAGGATTAACAGCTGGGCATGGAATTTATAGCGTTACCCCAACTTCTCCAGCTTCTCTAGCTAATTTAACAAATACTGGTTTAATAGCAGGAGTAGCTTCAAAAGGAGAAGGAAGTGGTGTTGTTTATATGAATGCCAATATGGAAACCTTAACAAATTCCGGATTAATAAAAGGAATAGGAAGTGGAAGTAGCAGTGGCTTAGGAATAGCAATTGGTGGTATGAGCGGAACAAGTGGTTCAATAGTAAATACTGGTTTAATAACAGGAACAGGAACTAGCAGTAGTTCTGGAATTACTAATAGAGCTAATGGAACTCTGGGAACTATTACAAATACAGGGATTATTTATGGGGAAAAGTTTGCAGTAAATAATGCTAATGCAACAATAGGATCTTTAAATAACTATGGAATATTAGCAGCAAAAACAGCTTTAGTTATTAGCACTTCTGGAACTATAACATCTGAAAATAATTATGGATTGATGTTTAAGGGATATAGTGGAAATTATACAGCAAAAGATGATATTGATTATGGAAAATTTGGAACAACTACTGAAATAGATGGATATACAGTAATAAATACAAAAGCAAAAGGAGTGAATAAAGACAATATAACAGGAACTGGAAGTCTAAAGCTTGAAAATGGAGTATTAACATACGATGATTCTATTGGAAATCCTCAAACAGAAAATGTTTCTTTAGATAAGAAATATATTCTAAATGGAATAACAGATACATTGCTTGTATCAACAGGGGATAATAAATTTAATAATTCAGTAATCAATGGCTATGAAACAGCAGTTATTTTTGATGGAACAGATAGTCAGCTTACTTTATCAGGAACAATAGTAAATGGAGGAACTGATGGAGCAAGTGATACTGTAAAAGGAAGTGCTAATAGAGATACTTTAACATTGCAAAGTGGAAGTATAGTTAATGGAAATATAAGCATGAAAGGTGGAGATGATACCTTTGTTATTGGCAGCGAAGTAACAATTAATGGGAAAATAGGTATGGGAGATGATAATGACACTCTTACAATAGAAAAAGGAAGTATTGTTAACGGAACTCTTGATGGAGGAAGTGGAAATGATATTCTTAATTTTAATCCAGAGACAACAAGAGCTTTTGGGAATAATGAAATAAATGTTCTGCATAATATTTCAAATTTTGAAAATATGAATATAAATACAAATGTAACTCTGTTTGAAAAAACTGTTAAAGATGATGGAACTATAACAGATTTAGAAGTGACAGGAGCAGAAAATATATCAATAGGAGCAAAAGGAGTACTTACTTTAAGAATAGATGCAACTAGGATAGATAATACAGGTGGAACAGATAAGATTATAGGTCATGCCCTATATGGAAATAATGGAACAATAGCTTCAACTGGTGGGAAATTTCTTTTAGCATTAAATGGGGCAGGAAATGAAAGTATAATAAGCTTTGGAACTACTGAATTAGATAACAGTTTAGTAACAGGAAGCGGAGGAACTTTTGCTACAACATCTCTTCTTCATAAAGTAAAAAGAATAGTAGGAACAGATAATGAGGTGATAATTACATCTAGAGCTGATCTTCCTACAGACATAACTTATGAAAAACTGAATGAAATATATCACAGCATTCTTTCAGTAGATGAATTAGGGAATTTTAATGTAGATGATGATGAGAAATTATCAACATTCTTAGGATACCTAAATGACATCTATGCAGGAAATCCTTACTCATACAGTTCTGAACTATCAAGAAAATCAGCAGGAATGTTTAGAGATATAGTTACTGATAACCAATTTAAAGCTGACACAGGAAAATGGATGATCTACGGTGGATTAACTCATGTAGATGGAGGAACTAAAGATACTTACTATGGAAAAGGGTACTATACATATGACATAGGAAGTTCTGACATGGATGCTGATACTAAGATAACTGGTGCATATATGTTAGGAGAATACGGAGTATCTGATACATTGACTTCTGGAGTAGTAATTGGAGGAAATAAATTGAAATCTGATCTGTCTAACGGTTCAAAAGTAGATGGAAGCGCCCTATATATTGGAGCTTATGCTAAAAAATATATTGGAAATCTAAAAGTAACAGCAGGAACAGGATTCCAATACGGAGACTATGACGCAGATAGAATGGCAGTAAACAAAGTGGCTTCTGATGAAACAAAAGCAGTGATGAAATATTCAGACAATTACAATGATATAACTTATGATATTTATTTGAATGGAAGATATTCTAATTCAATAGGAGATAATTTATTCTTAGAGCCTTACGCAACTCTATCATATACATACATAGACCAAGAGGGAGCTAACGAAGGAAATAAAGCTTTAGCTATTGAGACAGCTTCTAAATCATTTGATTACACAGTAGGAAAAGTAGGAGTAGACTTGAAAAAAGTTATTCCTCATGAAAAAGGAAAAAGTACATTTTCAGCAGGTGTAAGTTATACTAGAATATTTGATGGAGCAGAGGAAGAATATATCACTGGAAGATTTAAAGGTGGAAGCGACTTTGATATCCTAGTAGCTCATAAAAATGAACACAGTATAGGACTTAATGCTAAATATGCTCTTGAATTAGAAAACGGAGTACTATTTGATGTAAAGGGAACTTACTCTGTAGAGAGAGATTCACATAATCAATCTGGTAAAAACAAGACTAAAGGTGAATGGATAGTAGGAGCAGGAATAGGATATAGATTCTAATTAAATAACAGTACTGAGTTAAACAATCGGAATTAAATTAATGGTGAAAAGACTGGTTAAAATACAACCAGTTTTTTGCCAAATAAAAAGAGAGTTTAAAAATTCAAGTTTTGTGGTAACTTTCAAAAATTAATGAAGTCTGGAAGTGTGCACAAAGGAGAATATTTTAAAAGTTCATTTATTGTTAGATTAATAAAATTTTAAGGGGGGGAACAATGATAGAAAAGATTATGAAGGCTGTAAAAAGTGGGAATAAAAAAAGAGGAAGAAATATTACTATAGGGGCAGTAGTAGGAATGTTATTATCATGTACAGCAGTAATGGGAGCAGATAATTATTTGTGGATAAAAGAAGATAATGGAGTGATAGAATATAATACAGCAATTACTACTGATGCTAGTGGAACTGATGGAAATTGGAATGAAGCAAATCCATATAACCAAAATGAATGGAATGGAAATACTTATATAAACAATGCAGTATTATCATCAAGTGGAGATAATGGAAAAACTAGTTGGGGAATTTGCTATGCTTTGAAATTAAGCGGAGATTTGAATGGAAAGAATTTTACAAATAATGGTTCTATAACGGCAGGAGCAGATTCAGCAAGCAGTTATTTTAATTATGGAATTTATAATGAAGGAACTATAGGAGTTTTAACAAATGATGGATTGATAGCAGCAACATTATTAGAGAATGGTAGTTCTAGTTATGGAATCTATAATGAAGGAACTATAGGAAGTCTAATAAATAATGGTTCGATAATAAGCAGACTAAGTGGGATTAATGTATATGTATGTTCTATAGGAAGTCTAATAAATAATGGTTCAATAACAAGTAAAAGTAGTTATGGGATTAATGTATCTTTGAATGCAAAGATAACAACTTTAACAAATACTGGGTTGGTAGCTGGGAAGCAAGGAATTCTTGTACTTGATACAAAGACTAGTGAGAAGAGAACACTGACAAATACTGGTTTAATAGCAGGAAAAGATGGAGTAGGTATCGATGTACGACCTAAACTATCAAATTTAACAAATACTGGGGTAATAATAGGAACAGGAAAAGATTATGAAGCTATTGGAATTATAAATTATGGTGATAATATAGAAACTCTAAAAAACATTGGTTTAATAACAGGAATAAATACAGAAAATTATGAAGGAAATGGAATTCATATTCATAACAATATAACAGCTCTAATAAACAATGGATTAATAACAGGAATAACTAGAGGAAGTGGTGAAAGTTACGGGATTGTTCATAAGTCACAACTTGTATCAGCTCTAATAAACAATGGATTAATAAGAGGATTAACTACAGGAAGCGGTGCGGGCTATGGAGTTTATACAGAGAAGGGAATAGAAACTTTAACAAATACAGGGGCTATTTATGGAATAACTAATGCTATAAAGATTTACTCTACTATAATAGACTCTTTAAATAATTATGGAATATTAGCAACAAAAGGAAATTCCATTAAAGATGGAACAATAACAACTGAAAAAAATTATGGACTATATATTGAGAGGATGACAGGAGTTGTAACAGCAGGAACAGCAGGAAGTGGAGGAAAAGAAATAATAAAAGTTGGGGATTTAGAAAGAGAGATGACAATAAAAAATGCTACTATAATAGCTGATGGAACTTCAACAACTAGTCTTTCATTTTCTGGGACTCCTACCGAATTTGATAATTCTATACTAAATGGGAAGAATGATACATTAAAGGTTTCAGGGACAGGTCATGAAATATTAGGTTCAATAATAAATGCCTATGGGACAGCTATTGTTTTTGATACAGCAGGGGGAGAACTTACATTATCAGGAACTAATGTAAATGGAAGTATTGATGAAACAAATAATTCTATAATTGGGAGTGACTCTGGAGATACTTTGATACTTCAGTCAGGAGAGGTAACATATAGTGGTGGTGGTAGTACTGGAACTGAAAATACAGTAATCAATGGAAATATAGATATGAAATCTGGAACTGACACTCTTACTATTGGCAGTGGGACAGTAATTAATGGAAATGTAGACATGGGAGCTGGAGATGATATCCTTAACTTTGTCAATGGAGCACAAACTAATGGAACTATTGCTGGAGGAATAGGAAGCGACATTCTTAATTTTGAAAAGGCACTAAGCGCAAGGACAGCTTCAAGCAATGATGATGAAATAAGAATTTTACATAGTATATCTGGCTTCGAAAAGATGAATATAAATACAAATGTAACTCTGTTTGAAAAAACTATTAAAGATGATGATGCAACTTCAACAGATTTAGAAGTAACAGGAGCAAATGAAATAAAAATAAATGCTGGTGGAGTACTTACTTTAAGATTAGATACAACTAGATTGAATGACAGTAAAATAGTAGGTCATGCACTCTATGGAAATGCTGGAGTAATAACTTCAGCTGATGGAGGGAAATTATTGCTGGCACTAAATGGGGCAGGAAATAGAAGTGTGGTAAGTTTTGGAGATACTGCTTTAGACGGAAGTTTAGTAACAGCCTATGAAACAAAGGATAAAGGAAAGATAACATTTGCTACAACATCTTTGTTCCATGAGGTCAAGAGAATAGCAGGAAAAGATAATGAGGTAATAATTCTATCACTGCCTAACCTCCCTACAGACATAGCTTATGAAAAACTGAATGAAATATATCATAGCATTCTTTCAGTGGATGAATTAAGAAATTTTAGTGTAGATGATAATGAGAAGTTAACATTATTCCTAGATTATTTAAATAATATCTATGCAGGAAATCCATACTCATATTCTAGTGAACTATCAAGAAAATCAGCAGGAATGTTTAGAGATATAGTTACTGATAACCAATTTAAAGCTGACACAGGAAAATGGATGATCTATGGTGGATTAACTCATGTAGATGGAGGAACTAAAGATACATATTACGGAAAAGGTTATTACACATATGATATAGGAAGCAGTGATATGGACGCAGACACTAAAATAACTGGTGCATATATGCTGGGAGAATATGGAGTGTCAGATACACTAACTTCAGGAGTAGTAATTGGAGGAAATAAACTTAAATCTGATCTGTCTAACGGCTCAAAAGTAGATGGAAGCGCAATGTATTTAGGAGCTTACGCTAAGAAGTACATAGGAAATCTAAAAGTAACAGCAGGAGCGGGATTCCAGTATGGAGACTATGATGCTGACAGAATGGCAGTAAATAGAGTGGCAAGTGATACAGAAATGTCAGTGATGAAATATTCCGATAATTACAATGATATGACATATGACATTTATTTAAATGGAAGATATTCTAATCCAATAGGAGATAATTTATTCTTAGAGCCTTACGCAACTCTGTCATATACATATATCAAGCAAGATGGAGCAGATGAAGGAAGCAAGACTCTTGCAATAGAAACAGACTCAAAATCATTTGACTACACAGTAGGAAAAGTAGGAGTAGACCTTAAAAAAGTGATACCTCATGAAAAAGGAAAGAGCACATTATCAGCAGGAGTCAGCTATACAAGAATATTTGATGGAGCAGATGAAGAGTATATCACAGGAAGGTTTAAAGGTGGAAGCAATTTTGATATTTTAGTGGCTCATAAAAATGAACATAGTATAGGATTAAATGCTAAATATGCCCTTGAATTAGAAAACGGAATACTATTTGATGTAAAAGGAACTTACTCTGTAGAGAGAGATTCATATAATCAATCTGGTAAAAACAAGACAAAAGGTGAATGGATAGTAGGAGCAGGATTAGGTTATAAGTTTTAATTAAATGGCAGCATTGAGCTAAATAACAGAAATTAAAACTTTTGACTGCTTAATAACTAAAAAATTATTTTAAATTAGTAGTGAAAAGCTGGCTTATATAATGCCAGCCTTTTGCTTAGTAATATAATACTTAAAGGGGGTAGATATGACAGAAGGAAAGTTTATAAGATTCTATAAGAAGAGAAATAAATGTAGAAGCCATAAAGAAGTAAAAGAAAAGATAGATTTATTTTGGGACGCATTGCTGAAAGCACTGGAAGAAGATAAAAAGGTAGTATTCAAAGACTGGGGAGTATTTGAAAAAAGAGAGACAAAATCAAGAAAAATAAAAATGCCGATGTGGAAAGGGGAAAGGTATACTGAACCAAAAGAAGTAATAAAGTTTAGAGCAGGAAAAGGGCTTATAAAAATGGCTGAAGGTGATGCTGATGAATAAAAGGGAGTTTGCAAAAACCTATAGAAAAATAAGTCCATATGAAGCTACAATAGAAACTGTATTAACAGATATAGATATTTTTCTTGAAACGCTAAGAGAGGCTCTGCAAATAGAAGGAGAAGTAAAGTTTGTGAAAAGAGGAACTTTTGAAGTGATTTCAAGACAACCAAGAGTGATATCTAATCCAGTGACAAGAGAAAGAATGACTGTATATCCAAAGAAAATAGTGAGATTCAGAGCATCTAAAAAAATAAAATAGTTAGTTGAAGGACAGAGAGAAATCTCTGTCTTTTTTTATTGTATAAAAAAACCACTTGCTAAGCGAGTGGTACAAAAAAGCCGGAAGGCTATGCTTAGAAAATAAAAGCTCCTTTGATATAATTAATTAGGTTTGCCGGCCGATTAACTAATCAAAGGAGGTCATAAAATGTATGACAATAATAGTCTATCACATACAACATGGAATTGTAAATATCATATCATATTCGCACCAAAATATAGAAGGCAGGTAATATATGGAAAAATCAAAGGAGATATAGGGCAGATATTAAGAAAACTCTGCGAATTTAAAGGAGTAGAAATAATAGAGGCTAATGCCTGTAAAGACCATATACATATGTTGGTAAGTATACCTCCGAAAATAAGCATATCAAGTTTTATGGGATATTTGAAAGGGAAAAGTTCATTGATGATATTTGATAAACATGCAAATTTAAAATATAAATATGGGAATAGACATTTTTGGTGTAGAGGATATTATGTTGATACAGTAGGAAGAAATAAAGAAAGGATCGCAAAATATATAAGAGAACAGTTGCAAGAAGATATAGCGAATGATCAATTGACATTGAAAGAGTATATAGATCCTTTCGGAGAAAAAACAAACTAAAGCACACCAGCTACTTAAGTAGCTGAATGAAGAATTACGCGGTTGGCAAACCATTCAGTAAGGCTTAAGCCTAAGCTAGTACCATACCCTTATAGGGTGGAGCAAACCACCACTTGAAGTGGTGGTTTGTGATTAAAAATTTTTTAATAAATTAATATTAAATAAAGAGCCATAAAAAATAAGAGGGAATAGATAACAAGAAAGAGGATAAAGTTTATATAAAATTTCATTGAGATAGAAGTTGTATTTGTAAAAAAAGATATTATTTTGAGAAAAAAATACTTAATACTTTTTTTTATGAAATATAAAAAAATATTAAAATTCAAAAAGTTATTAGATATCTTTAATTATAAAAAAATGTTTTATTGTAAAATGAAATATACATTTAATATTCTTTTATTTGTGTGCCAATTAATAATGTTTATATACTTATTTTTTAATTGTGTGCAAAAAATAAATGTGCTATAATCATGTTAAATAACATATAATGATAACTTTTTTATTTTATAAAAATTATATTATTGTATTTTAAAAAACGTAATTTTAAAATACTTGTTTGTCGTTTTTTAGAAAAAGGAGGGATTTTATATTATTTTTTATTAAACTGAAATGTCTTAAAAGTAATTTATTATCAAGGAGGAAAGAAACATGAAAAAAATATTGGGGATATTTCTATTATTATCTTGTATGACGACAGCACTCTATTCACAGGAAGTAAGTGAAAAAGAGGGGAGAAAAGTTCTTGAACAGATAAGGAAGGAAATTCAAGCTGAAGAAAAGGCAAAACTAAAAGCTATTGAAGATGCTGAAAAAGCAAAAGCTGAAGAGGAAAAAGCCAGAATAGCAGCTGAAAAGGCAGAGGAAAAAAAGGGGAAAAAAATACTTGAGGATATCAGAAGAGATATGAATGAATCTCTTGAAGAGAAAGTATTCAGAAGCGAGAATAACCCTGAAGCTAGAATAGCAGCAGCTGGAGCAGCTTTTGAAATAGGTAAGGAGAGAATGGCATTCTTAAAAATGGAGGAAGAAGAAATCATAAAACTTGAAGAAGTCTTGGGAATGGAACCTGATGAGAACAGAGTATTTTTAAGTCAGAAATTTGACGAAGTATATGATCAGTTTAATTCAAACAACAATGAAATTGAACTTCTTTTATTAGAAAATGAGAAGCTTAATGAATACTTGAGTAGATTAGATAAGATGGAACAGAAAGTAAGAGCAGGAAACTAAATAGGTGGGAGGAAAGATTTTATGAGAAAGAACGACATCGAAAAATCTCTAAAGAGATTTTTGAAAAGAAAGGTCAGTTATTCTCTTTCGCTTTTGATAGCCTTCATGATAACAGGAGGAATATCTTTAGGTGCAGGAATAACAGCAGAGGAAATACAGGAAACTAAAAGTGATCTCTTAACTAGGATTCAAACAGAACGTGAGGAAATAAAAAGGAAAATAGCAGAAAATGAAAGGCTGATAAAAGAATATAATTCAGACTTTGTGGAGCTTGTAAGAAAGGGAGATTTTTATTCAAAACCTTTATTCAACAGTACACAAATCTTTTTTACTTATCAGTATTTAGATAATGGAAAAATGAAAGACAGAACAGAAAAGGAATTTTCTGAGACTATTGATGCAATCAACAAGCATTATGGAACAAGAAGTGGAAGAAGTCTGCTTAGATCTTCTGGAAATATAGGAAAAGACAAAATAATGTCTGGAAATGGAGTAGCTGTTGATAATGAAGTGTTCAGAGAAGAGATAAATCTGGGAGCTAATATAATACCGGTAGAACCAGTTTTGCCAGAAGTTAATCCTGAAATTTCAGTAAATATTTCAGAGCCTACTGTTAATTTAGGAGCATTGCCTGGAACTGTAAGCATTTCTCCAATTACAATATCAACAATAACACCTCCAACAGTAGTGCCTCCATCAGCACCAACAGGAATATCACTAACAGTAACAACACCAGATGCTGTAAATAAAATAGCAGTTTCAACACCAGTGATAGTACCGCCAACAACACCAACTGATAAAGAAATAACAGTAACTGCACCAACTGCACCTGGGGGATATGACCCAAGTTATATTTCAGTGCCAGAAGCACCAAGCAGTCCTGTAATAAATTTACCTAATATGCCTTCAATAAATTTTGTTTCTATGTCTAATGGTAATGGTGCATATGTAGAAGTAGATGCAGTACCAGGAGGAGCAGGAAGCAGTGCAAGAATACAGAATGGAATAATTTCAGCAGTGTCTGTAATAGATGGAACTTTTATGGTAAAAAGAGAGATTCTTACTCCTTATGGAATAACAAGTGCTGGAGGATCATATGGAACAGCTACTACTACAGCTAATAACTCATTTAGATACAGCTATAGTAATTACAAAGCTTATACTTTTGCAGCAGTAACTGGAGGAGTAGGATCAGGGACAGCTGCTGGAAATATAGTAAATGCTGGAACTATAGCAGATAAATATGCTATTTCTTATGCTAACAATTATGCTGACAGTGCATCAGTACAGAGAATAGTTGCAGGAGAAGCTCTTACTTTTAATAATGGAAAATTCAGAGTAGCTAGAGAAAGTGATTCAGCTTCTGTATATCTTGGAGAATTTCTTCATATGGATATACATGGTTCAAAAGCACATGGAACTATAAGAACACATCTAGTTAATACTGTGGCAAAAATAGCATCAGATGGAGCTGGAGCTACAACAGCTACAGCAGCTGTATTGCCAGCATGGGATGATGTAATAGCAAACTATGCAACAAATACACCAAGGGCAATAGCATGGGTAAACAGTAATGATATAGCTTTGGAAGGTGGAAATCTAAATCTGACAAATATGTATCACCATACAAGTGCAGTAACAAGTGGAATAGTAATAAATACAGGAAAAATACAAATTAGACCATATAAAAGTGGCGGAACAATATATGATGGATATAACTCTGTTTTTGTAGTTTCTTCAGAACAACAGGCTAATAAAGCTCAATATGTTATGTATAATAAGGGAGAAATAAATACCTCTACACAAAATACAGGAGTATTTACAATCAATAATGGTTGGTATAGAAGAGCTGGAGCAGAAACTTATTGTAATTCTTCAGATAATTTTGTAGTAAATAAAGGTGTCATTGAAATGACAGGAAAACATTCAATAGGTGTATATGGACAGTTTTTATCATGGAAGGCTACAGCAGCTAACAGAGGTGTTCTGCAAATGGACTTTATGGATGGAGCAAATAGAAATCCTATACAGCTATATGGTGATGAAAGTATTGGATTGTATGTACTTTCAGAATTTAATTCATCTAATATTACAGGGAATTTCCATGTAGATATTGGTGGAATAAATACAGGGAACAAAAGTATAAGTGTAGATGGAAATGATACTAATGGTGGAGAATCAATAGCTGACTACTGGAGTGGAAATACTTCTACAGATACTGTAGATGGAAGTGTAGGAATTTTATCATATAGAGATATAAACCTTACTTCACATGGAATAGTTATCCATGATAAAACTACTGGGAATATTGGAGTAGCTCCACAAAAAAAAGCTGCTTATACATGGTCATTTACTGGAGGAGGACAGACAAGCAACTGGGCTATAACAGCTGCAAATCCAAACTTGAATCTAGGATCTGGATATATAAAAATAAATGGTGGAAAAGATAACATTGGTATCTTTGCAAGGGAAGGAAATGTTACAACAACAGGAAGTGTTGATCTGACTGATGGAACTGGAAACTTAGCCATCTATGCTAAAGATTATACTGCCAGTGTAGGAAAAATTACTACAACAGGAAATGTAGCAAATACAGTTGTACTTTTTGCTGACAATGGAACTATAAATGTAACTGATAGTGTAAAATTATTAGGATTGAAACTAACAGGAGCAACAACAGGAAATCAAAATAATATATTAGCAGCATATGCAACTGCCAGCGGAACAATAAGCATGAATAATTCTGGAACTATTGGAAGTTTAACATCACCTGATATTGAAGTAACAGGAATGGAATTGGGAGATGCTTCTGGTCAGTACAGAGGTCTTGCATTAATGGCCAATGGTGGAGTTATCAATGGAAAAAATAATTATATTAAAGTAATAAATGGAGCAGCAGGAGTAGCTTCAATAAATTCTGGAAATATAGACATTACAGGATCAACTGTTTATGTAAATAATGGTTATGCAGTATATTCAGATGGGACAGGAACTGTTGATTTATCAAATGGAAAACTTGTATTAGATGGAAATTCTGTTGCTTTTGACTTGGATTTTAGTTTAACAAATCCATTGACATTGACAAATGCAGAAATACATGTAGTTTCTAATGATGTTACTGCTGTAAATTTAAAAAATGTATCAACAGCATTATCAGTTAATAGTTTGAAAAGCAGTATAATTTCTGCTCTAGGTGGAACTATCAACATAACTGATGATGGAATACATGATAAATACAAGATAGCAGCAGTTGATGGTGGAACTTTAAATATTGACACAAATATAAATAAAGCTGATACTGACCCAGACTCAAAAGGATACTTTTATTATAAAAGATTTTTAGGACAAAGACTTAAATTAAATGTAACTGGAGGAGTAGAAGTAAATGCAGCAATTAACAGTGCTGATGCAACTGCATATTTCAAAGGGCAGGTAGTAGGACTTGAGATGAATTCCAGCTCATCAGCTTCTGGTGTCAGCGACACACAGATTAATTTAGCATCTAATTCTAAAGTGATAGCAGACAGAACGGATAGCGGTGCTGGAGCTATTGGACTGTACATGAACTTTGGAGAAATAAAACTTGCTTCAAATTCTAAAGTAGAAGTAGAAAAAGGAAGTAATGTTGTAAATAATGAGGCAGTAGGAGTATATGCTGTTAATGGAAGTAAAGTTGATAATGCTGGAACTATTGAAGTAGGAGGAAATAAATCTATTGGTATTTTAGGAATGGCATATAGAGAAGCTCCAATAGGAACTGTAATAGTAAATGAATTTGGAGCCGGCCTTACTGATCAGGGAAAAGTTAATATTATAAATGATAAAAATATAACACTTGATGGAGTAGGAACAATAGGTATCTATGCTCATAATAATAATTCTTCTGGAACAAAAGCTGGTGCTGTTGTAACAAATACAATTAATGGAGTAATAACAGTTGGATCTTCAGACACTTCTAATGCCGCAGTAGGTATTTATGGAAAAAAAGCTACAATTTCTAATCTTGGAAAAGTATCAGTAGGAGATGGAGGAGTAGCTATATATGCAACTGAAGGAAGTGAGATAACAAATCTTGGAACATTAGATCTTGGAGCTGATGGAGTAGGAGTTATGGTTGATGGTACTTCAGATATAAGTGCAGCATCTGTTACTCTTACATCAAATAATACTGGAACTCTTGGAAAAACTGGTATTTTCTATAAGGGAAGTCTGGGAACAGAAAGCAAA
The DNA here is from genome assembly GCF_003019675.1 of Fusobacterium ulcerans. Lineage (NCBI taxonomy): Bacteria > Fusobacteriati > Fusobacteriota > Fusobacteriia > Fusobacteriales > Fusobacteriaceae > Fusobacterium > Fusobacterium ulcerans. The sequence goes on from NZ_CP028105.1 coordinate 2,767,724, forward strand.
ACTATAGGGGTAGCTGTAAATGCTTCAGCTCTTGATAAGGGAACGGCTATATATGTTGAAAATATGAATGCAACTTCTTCTGGAACTTTAAATGTAGGTAAAGAAGGAGTGGGTATTTTTGTAAAAGGAAATTTAACTCAGACAGGTACAAATACTGGAACTATAGATCTTACAGCTGGGAAAAATGATGCAGTAGGTATGTATACAACAACTGCAAATATTCTTAATAATACAGGGGGAAGTATAAATGTAAATGATACTTCTCAAATAGGAATGTATGCAGAAGGGGCAAATCGTAAAGCAACAAACAAAGGAACGATTAATCTGAATGTAGATAGTTCTACTGGTATATATGTAAAATCAGGTGCTGTTACAGACCTTGATGCAGGAAATACTATAGTATTTAATGGAAAATCAAGTGTAGGAGTTTTTGCTGAGAATGCAGCAGTAAATTTTAAAGATAATTTGACTTTTCTAAATAGTAATGAAAATAAAAATATCTATGTTTATGGGAAAGGGACTACTGTTGGAATAGATCCTGGAAAAATAGTAACTGTAAATGGAGTAGGAACTCCAACAACAGCAGGAAATAAAACTGTAGGAATCTATCTTGAAAATGCTGGTACTGGAAGTACATTTACAAGTAATACAACAGGGCAGCTTGTTGTTCAAGGTGAAGCAGTAGGTATCTATTCAAAAGGAAATAATACTTTAAATGTAAATGTGACAGCTGTAGGAGAGAAAACTACAGGAGTATATATAGAGGGAGCTTCAACCATAACAGGAACTGTAACTGCCAGAGGAGCATCAGGAGTAGGTGCAGTAGGAGTATATGGAAGTGGTGGAGCTGTGACAATAGGCGCAGGAGGACTAACTCTTAATACAGATACAGATAAAGGAACAGGAATGTATCTTGCTGATGGGGCTTATGCATCTGGAGGAAAAATCACTGTAAATAATACAGCTACAGTTGATAACATAGGAGTATACTACAGCAAGGGAACAGCTTCAGGAACTGTGGCAAATGGAGCTGAAGTTGAACTTACAGGAAATAAAAGTATAGGAATATATGCAGCAGATGGAATAAATCTTGTTAATAGTAAAAATATAACATCAACAGGAGGAAGTAATAATATAGCTTCGTATGTAGGAGGAAACTCAACACTGACTTCAAATGGAAATATAATTATGACAGGAATGGACAACATAGGTATATATACAGGAAAGGGAAGTGGAATAAATAATGGAGCTATTGATTTAACAGGAGCTACAGGAACATCATCAGCAGGGATGGTGGCTAAAACTGATGCATCATCAGATACAGCTTCTGTAGAAAACAAAAATACAATTACAGTAGGAAGCAATCTTGGAATGTATGTAGCAGGAAATGGAACGAGTTCAGGAAAAAATACAGGAACAATAACTGCAACAACAGGAACAGGAGTATATGTAGATGGAGCAGCTCACAGCTTTAACGGAACTGGAGGAACTATTGCATCGAATGCAGTAGGAATCTATCTGAAAAATACAGGGGCAAATAAAATCACTGCTGGAACTTTAAATATAGGTTCAGGAGGAGTAGGAGTATTTGGAGAAAATGCTAAGATAGACTTTGCAGTAAATGTAACAGGCGCTGGAGCAGTAGGAGTTGCAGCTGAAAATAATTCAGTAATATCGGGAAATATAACAACAGGACAGGGTTCGGTTGGAGCATATCTTCTTGATGATACAGTAACATTTAATGGAGCCAATATAACAACAGGAACAAATAATTCAGGAACATCAGTAGGAGTACTATTTGACAGTGCAATAACAGGTACATACACTATGAATAATGTAAGTGTAAATGCCAAAAATGGAGTAGGAATATATTTAGGTGGAACTGGAATGACTCTTAACCATAACGGAACTGTAACTACTGAAGGTGGAATTGGAATATATGTAAAAAATGGAACTACATTGACAACAGGAACATCAATATTAAATATAAGCAATGGTGGAACTGGAATATATGTAGAGCAGGGAACAGCAAACTTAGGTTTAAGTGGAAACTTAACATTTAATTTTGGAACTGGTGGCGGAATAGGAATATTTAATAATGGTGGAACTTTAAATATTGGAAGTAATATTACACTTAATGGATCTGGATCACTTGCAGCAACAACTGATGGAAGCTTTGTTTCATCAGGAAATATCACAGTAGGTGAAGGTGGAACTGGTCTTCTTGGACAATACAGCAGTTCTTCTATAACAGCACAGAGTATAACAAATAGTGGAATAATTACAGCAAGCAGCGGTGGAATAGGTTTAGCAGCAGTTAAAACAGGAGCTGGAGTGCCACTAGCTCCTATAACAGTAAATAACTTGAACACTATTAATATTTCTGGAAAATCATCTGGAACATCAGAACCATCAATAGGAATATATACAGATGTAGCCAATGTAGAAAATACAGGAAACATCAATGTAGGAACAGATGGAATAGGGATATATTCTATTCATAATGGAGTTCTTACATCAGTAAAGAATGATAATATGAAAATGACAGGTACAGATGGAATAGGAGTATACCTTAAAGGTGCAACAACTGGACTTCTGTCAAACAATATAACTTCTACTGGGGGAGCAGGAAATACAGGAGTAATTCTTGAAGATATAGGAACTATTGCAATCAATGCAGGAACAATCACACTTGGTGAAGCAGGTGTAGGAATAGTTGCAACAGGAACAACAACTTCAACTATTACAGGATCAATTTCAGTAGGAGATTCAAATTCTATTAAAAGTGCTATAGGTATAGTAGCTGATAATGGAGCAAATATAACTCTTGCTGGAACAACAACAATAACAGCAGGAAAAAATGGAATAGGAGTATATGCTGAAGGAGCTGGAACAATAATAACAGTTCCTAATGCAGCAAATATAACTGTTGGAGCTAATGGAGTATATATGTATTCCAATGGTGCTAATTTAAATTTTGCAGGAAATATCACAGCAAATAATCAAATAGGATTAGTGGCTGATGGTGGGACAGTAACTAGTACTGGAGCAACAATAAATGTTCAGAATGGCGGATTAGGAGTATTTGTTAAAAATGCAGCTCCTGTATTTACAGGAACAACAATAAATGTTCAGGCAGGAAATTCATCTCAATACTCAATAGGAGCTTATTATGATGGAGTATCTTCTATCGGAACTGCCCCAGTGATTACACAAACAGGAAGCTATACAATAGGAATGGTACTGAATAATTCAACAGGAACAACAGCTGGAGGAATTTCTATTGGTGGAGCAGGTTCAACTAATCAAATAGGAGCAATGGCAAAAGAAAACTCTAGTCTGACAATAGCTGGAAATGTTTTAGTCTCTGGAGATGAAAATATTGGTGTATATGGAGAAGACAGTCTGATTAGAACAACTGGAAATATAACTGTGCTTGATTCTTCAATATGTGTAAATAAATCAACATCATCAATAGGGGTTTCAATAAATGGAGGATCATACATAGGAGCTGGAAATCTTTCAGTAGGAAACTATAGTATAGGAGTCTTTGGAAAAGATATGACAGCTGGAAGTGTAATTACTCAGGGAACTGGAACAGAGACAATGGCTGTTGGAAATAATGGGCTTGGAATCTATGGAGAAGGAACTGGTGGAACGATAACTGCTGATATGTCAAACATTACAGTAGGAACTGACAATGCAATAGGAGTATATGCAAAGGGAATGAACTCAATAGTAACAGGAAATATGGGTATTGGTGCAAATACAAGTATAGGTATTGCAAGTGAAGGTAATGGAGATGTGACATATACAGGAGCTATGACAATAGCGAATAAAGCTGCTACAGCATCAGTAGGAATTTATAAAACAGATGGAGCAGGAACGATTTCAATATCAGCAGGAAGCTGGTCTATAGGAGAAAATGGATATGGAATCTATTTGAAGCAAACAACAGGACAATCAGCAACAGTTAATAATAATGCTGATATGAATTTACATATGGCAGCAGTAGGTATATTTTCATCTGGAGCAAATATAGTAAATAATTCTGGAAATATAACAGTTGGAGCTACAAATGTAAATGGAGATCATGCTAATTTGGAAAAACATGAAAACTCTATAGGAATATATCTGACTGGTGGAAGTATAGGAAAAAATACTTCATCAGGAGTTATAACTATAAATCATGATCATTCTGTTGGAGTATATGTTGCAGGTTCAACAACATCATTTACAAATGAAGGAATTATCAATGTAGATAATGGTGGAATAGGAATACTTGTTCAAGATAAAGGAACTGCTGAAAATAAAGGAACTATTAATTTAGGAGGCACTTTAGCAGGATGTGGAAGCCCAACTGTAGGAATGGCAGCATATGGTGGTGCAAAAATAATCAACTCTCTTACTGGAGTAATAAATGTAAATGAAGGAACAGGGATGTATGTAAATACAGGAGCTGAACTTGTAAACAGAGGAACAATCAATGTACTCAATGGTATAGGAATAGAGGGAAATGGAAAAGTTACAAACAGTGGACTTATAACAGTTACTGGAACTGGAACAGATAGAAGTACTTCTGGAGTAGGAGCAGCAAATGTTGGAGCAATAGAAATAGATTCAGCAGGAAATATAAAGATAAATGATAAATATGTATCTGTTGGAGGTACTTTAAGTACTGATGGAATTCTGATAATAGATGGTGCTTATGTAGATGTTACAACTGGAATACCATTATTCAGTGCTTCAAGTGTAAGTGGTGAAGTTAATATTATGTCAAACTTTGCTACAACAGGAAATGGAATAACATATTTAATTAAAAACTTTGTAAATACAGCTGCTGGAACAGTTACTGGAAATAAGCTAATTCCTGTAACATCACCTTTATTTGTAGCTAAGGTAACAAGTAATGGAGATCTTGCTATTGCTAAAAGACCATATGCAGATATAGTTATTGGAGAACAGTTTGATGCACTGCATAAAGGTTTGGATAACATCCTTGAAAATAGTGGTGGAAATGGAAGAGATGCTGAAATTCTAAAGAAATTAAATGCTTACTTAAATGATTTCTCTGGAGAGGACTTTGAAAGAGAAGCTTCAAGAACTCTTGCTGAAACAAGAGGAGATATCTATGCAACTATTCAGGGAAGAATGCAGGATATCAACAGAGCATTTGACAACTCTTTCTATGAACTTGAATCTTCATACAATCTGACAAAGGACAGCAGTAAATACAGTGTTATCTATACTGATGGAAACTACAAAGATTCTACATTGGGAATAGATGAATATGATTACAAGGTAATGGGACTTCTGTATATGAAGGAAAAAGAAGGAACAGAGTATGGAAGCAAATATGGATATACATTAGGATTTGCAGGATCAAAGTTTGACTTTGATGATGGGGGATCAAAAGAGGATGTATACTCGTTGAGAGTAGGAGCACATAGAGTTAAAAATCTAAGTGAGGAACACAAAGTATCATGGCTGTCAAGAATAGAGCTTGGATATAACAGACATATTGCTAAAAGAAAAATAGAATTGGATACAACTTATGAAAATAAGGGAGAATACAATACTTACTCTGTAGCACTAGACAATAGGATTACAAAGGTTATCTATACAGATCTGTCTAGACAGTTGGATGTATATGCTGATTTAGATTTAGAATATGGAAAAATAGATGACTTCAAAGAAAGTGCTGGAAGCAAAGGCGGACTTGAAGTGCAGATTAAAGATAATGATTATCTAAGCGCACAGGCAGGAGCTGGAGTGAAGGCATCTCAAAGAATCTATGCAGGAAATGATATCTCAGTAAAAGTAACAGCAGATGTAAAATATGCATATGAATTTGGAGACAACTATGATGGAAACAAAGCAAAACTTAAAAATGGAGAAGAAGGATATTACAGTCTAATCACTCCAGAAGAAAGAGAAGGAAAGCTAACTGGTAAAATTGGACTTACAGTAGAAAAAGCGAACCACATGGGAGTAACATTCGAAGTGGAAGCAGCAGATGAAGGACACAAGAAAGATTCATCTATTAAATATGGTGTAAGATTCAATTACAAATTCTAATTAAAACATTAGACTGCTCTTATTTGGGAGCAGTCTAATCCTATTCTAAAGGAGGTTAAAGTAAAGTTATGGAAAGAAGAAGAAAAAGAGGCCGTCCTTTAGGCAGTGGAGTGAAAAATTACCGTACTCTTGGGTGTCGTTTTACTGAAGAAGAATATTTATTGGTTCTGGAAAGTTTAAAAAAATTAAAAAAAGAATATGGCTCAAATAATAAAATAATTTTCAATCTTTTCAAAAGATATGAAAAAACTTTAAGAGAAAAAGATAATAAAATGTAGTTAAAAAAGTGTAATTGAATTAAATTTCTTTACACTTTTTTTATTTCTATAAATTATTCACTTTAATAAAGAATATTCTAATTCAGCAATCTGTCCTTAAAAACTCATAACAAATTTTTGCAAATATTTCATTCAAATTTATTTTTTCTTAATATTTTCATTTGAAAAAACAATTATTGTATAAAAATAATTTGAATTTTTAATTCTGTTAGATATCTTTAATTATAAAAAAAACGAGATTTTAAATTGTATGTACATATATTAACTTTTTATTAAACTAATAACGAATGAAAGTTATATAATTGTTTTTTAATTGTATGTATAAAAATAATATGATATAATTAGGCAACAATGTACAAATGTAAACTAATTTTATTTTCAAAAATAAGTATAAATAAATTCTAAAAATCTAAATTTTAGAATATTTGTTTGTCGTTTTTTTACGAAAAAGGGGCATCCTTATTTTTTTAATTAAATTAAAACATCTTGAAAGTGATTCAATTTTAAGGAGGAAGATATATGAAAAAAGGAATTATTGTGTTTCTATTTTTATCTTGTTTAACAACGGCACTTTATTCACAAGAAATAAGTGAGAAAGAAGGAAAAAAAGTCCTTGAAGAGATAAGAAGAGAAATACAAGCTGAAGAAAAGGTAAAACTGAAAGCCATTGAAGATGCAGAAAAAGCAAAAGCTGAAGAGGAAAAAGCCAGAATAGCAGCTGAAAAGGCAGAGGAAAAAAAGGGAAAAAAAATACTTGAAGATATCAGAAGAGATATGAATGAATCTCTTGAAGAGAAAGTATTTAGAAGTGACAATAACCCTGAAGCTAGAATAGCAGCAGCTGGAGCAGCTTTTGAAATTGGAAAGGAAAGAATGGCATTTCTGAAAATGGAAGAAGAAGAGATTGTGAAACTTGAAGAAGTTTTGGGGATGGAACCTAATGAAAACAGAGTATTTTTAAGTCAGAAATTTGATGAAGTATATGATCAGTTTAATTCAAATAATAATGAAATTGAATTACTTTTATTAGAAAATGAGAAACTTAATGAATACTTGAGTAGATTAGATAGAATGGAACAGAAAGTAAGAGCAGGAAATTAAATAGGGGGAAGATTTTATGAGAAAAGGTGACATTGAAAAATCTCTAAAGAGGTTTTTGAAAAGAAAAGTCAGTTATTCTCTTTCGCTTTTGATAGCCTTCATGATAACAGGGGGAATATCTTTAGGTGCAGGAATAACAGCAGAGGAAATACAGGAAACTAAAGGGGATCTTTTAACTAGAATTCAAACAGAACGAGAAGAAATAAAAAGGAAAATAGCAGAAAATGAAAGACTGATAAAAGAATATAATTCAGACTTTGTGGAATTAGTAAGAAAGGGAGATTTTTATTCAAAACCTTTATTCAATAGTACACAAATCTTTTTTACTTATCAATATTTAGATAATGGAAAAATGAAAGACAGAACAGATAAGGAATTTGCAGAAACTATAGATGCAATCAACAAGCACTATGGAACAAAGAGTGGAAGAAGTCTTCTTAGATCAACTGGAAACATTGGAAAAGACAAAATAATGTCTGGAAATGGAGTAGCTGTTGATACTGAGGTATTTAGGGAAACAATAGAAGTAGGAGCAAATATCGTTCCTGTTGAACCAATACTTCCTGAAATAAATAAAACAATCAACATAACAGTAGGAGTGCCAACAATTGGAGGAATACCAACAATAACAGCTCCAACAATAGTAGCGCCAACAGCACCAACAGCAATTACTACTCCAACAATTAATGTAACAACACCAGGAGCAGTAGCTTCAATAAATGTAACAGCTCCAAGCGTACCTACACCAACAGTACCAGGAGATAAGACTATTGTTAAGCCAACTGTAGCAATTCCAAATGCAGTGGATCCAACAATGGTTGTAGCACCAACAGCACCAACAGCTCCTGTTATTGTTCCTATAACAGTAAATTCTTTTAGTATAACAACAGCTGGAGATGGTAATGGTGATGGATCTTGGTATTGGAATACAGGAGGTTCAAATGGAATTATTTCACAGGTAATTATGACTGCTGGTACATGGGATATTAATAATTTTTCAAACAGTACTATTACTTCAGGATATGATAGTGAAATTACAGGATATTCAGCCTATATGCCATTTCAAAGAGATGGAATAACACAATATGCAGGAGCACCAATAGATGATAAAAGTTATAGTGGAACTGGAATTGGTTCAGGTAAAATGGGGATTTATAGAATCGTTGGATCTCCTTATTCTTCTTTTGGAACTGGAACAACTGTTAATATAAATGCAACTACAAGAAGTGGAACTGTAAGTACTTTAAGACAGTTTATTCATTTTGATCCACATGGTGAAGAAGCCGCAATACTATCAAAGATCACTAATGCTACATCAGATGAAAAAACAAAAGCACAAACTTATTATGACATAGCTAAAGCAAACAATGGAATGGCTGCTGGGCATGAAAGAGCAATGTTTTTAACTTTAAAAGGAGATATTAATTTAACTGGAAATACAGTAAATATAGTTGGATTACAAGGGCATTCATATGGGGATGCGTCAAATTATGGATCTTCACAAGTATTTGTATTTAATAGTGGTAATATAAAAGTAAATGGTGAAAAAAATGCAATTTATGCTTATACAGCTGTAGGAGATACTGCACATAGATATTTCACATTTTCAAATCATACATTAGATGGGCAAACAGGAAGCATGAAAATAGAAGGAGCTTCAAGTAAAAATAATGCTATGGTTGTTTTTGACAGACAAAATAGTGGGGTTAATCATGTACTAAGTTTTTTTAATGATGGTTTAATGGAAATAGAGGATGGAAGTCAAAATATAGGAGTATTTCTAGGAACTGGAATTAATAAGGGTACAGTTGAATTAAATGCTCCAATCATAATAAGTGGTGGAACAAATAATGTAGCAGTATATCATGGTGCTCAAGGAGTAGGGCCTACAAATCAATTAGCAGGACAATCAGTGTTGAAAGCTGATATCACAGGTGGAACAAAAAATATAGGTTATTTTACAGAATTTGCTCAAACTTTAAATGATACTACTGGAACAAAGCCAAATCATGCTTTCACAATATCTGGAACAGCAGAAAATTCAATTGGTGTCTATTCGAAAGCTAATGTAAATATAGGAACAGGATCTGTAGTATTAACAGGTGGAACAAATAATGTAGGTCTATATACTGAAAATGGAAATATAATTTCTAAAGGTAGTATAGAATTTGGCACAGGAACTTCTGTTGGAAATGTTGGAGCATATGCAAAAAATGGATATTCTATTACAGTTGATTCTGCTAAAACAACAGGAACTTCAACTAATGGAACATTATTGTATTCAGATGGAGGGACAATTAATGTAACTTCTGATGTGTCAGCAACAGGAATGCAGGTAACAGGAGCTGATACTTCTAATAAAAATAACTCTATGCTGGCTTTTTCAACTGGAGGAGGAATTATTAATTTAACAAATAATATTCTTGGGTCATCTTCAACACCAGATATTGAAGTTACAGGAATGGCATTAACTGATGCTTCAAGTATGTATAGAGGAATTGGATTAATGGCTGATGGGGGAACTATTAATGTTTTATCTCCTGTTTATATAAAAGTTACAAATGGTGCTGCTGGAGTAGCATCAATAAATACAAATGGAAACATAAATATAGCAGCAGGGTCAACAATAGAAGTAGATAATGGATATGCTGTATATAGTGATGGAACTGGAAAAATAGATATGCAAAATTCTACAATAATACTTGGTGGGAATGCAACAGCATTTGATATCTATAAGTCAGGAACAAATCCATTGACAGTAACAGGAACAACAGTAAAAGTAGTTTCTAATGATGTAATAGTTTTTAATGTTAAAAATATTACAGCCCCACTAGATGTAAGCACACTAGAGGCCTCAATAAATCCAGGGGTAACAGTAACAAATGATGGAATTCATACTCAATATATAGAGGCAGCAGTGGATAAAGCTATAATAAATGTAGATACTGCACTGAATAAAGCGGATACATCTGGAGCTTCATTCTACTTCTATAATAGATTTATAGCACAAAACAGTGTTTTAAATGTAAACGAAAATGTTACATCAGAACTTGCTACATCTCAAACTACTAACTTTAAAGGACAGGTAATAGCTCTTGAGATGAACTCAAGTAAAAGTGCAACTTCTAATGCAACTTCAAAAATTAATATAGCTTCATCAGCAACAGTAAAAGCAGGAAGAACAGATGCAGGAGCTGGAGCAGTAGGGGCATTTATTAACTATGGAGAAATTAACAATGATGGAACTATTGAAGTACAAAAAGTAAATATTTCTGTAAAAGGTGGAACAGGTATATTTGCAACAAATGGATCAAAAGTTGATAATAAGGCAACAGGAAAAATTGATGTTTATGGAGATGAAGCATTGGGTATCTATGCAACAGCATGGAGAAAAACTTCACTGGGAACTTTAGCAGGAGAGGAATTTGGATCAAGTGCTTTAAATCAAGGAGAAACTTCAGTAATAAATAGTGGAAATATAGTAACTAATGGGGAGAAATCAGTAGGTATATATCTTGAAAATAATAGTAGAGATGCTAGTTTAGCCATTGGAATGAATAGAGAAATATCAGCTGTCAATGCAGGAAATATAACTGTTGGAAAAGACTCAATAGGAATATATGCCAGTGGAACTGGAACAGGATATGAATCTGAAACAAAAATAGGAAATACAGGAACATTGAAAGTAGGAGAAAATTCTACAGGAATGTATGGAGAAAACGCAGTTACAATAACAAATATTGGAAACCTTGAATTAGGAAAAGGCGCTACTGGTATTGCTTTAAGTCCAGATTCAAAATTGGATTCATCAGCAGTTTTGGGAACAATAACAACAACAGGAGGAGTTAGTGACAGAGTTTTACTAGCAATTCATGGGGATACAAGTTCTCCAGCAGCAACTTCAATAGCAACTCCTGGAGGAATAATAGATACAGGTTCAATAAGCAATATGACTTCATTATATGTTCAGGGAGCAACAGGAGCTTCTACTGGTTCTAGTACTACATTGAAAATTGGAGCAAGTGGAGTAGGAGTATATGTAAACAGTGGAAGTGCAACTAATGCTGGAAAAATAGAGATGGCTTCTGGAAAAACAAATGCAGTAGGAATGTATACTAAAAAAGGAACAGTTACTAATACAGGAACTATTGAAGTGGGAGATTCTACTCAATTAGGAATGGTAGGAGTAAGTTCTGATGCCAATTTAGTAAATACAGGAATTATTGATTTAAAAGGAACAGGAGCAGCAGGAATAGTTGTTCAAAATGGCGCAACAATTACAGACAGTGGAGCTTCAAATTTAACTTTCAGTTCAACAAAATCTTTTGGTATAGCAGCAGATAATGCAAAGGTTGTACTAAATGGAGGAACTGTATCAATTGCCAACTCAGGAGAAAATATATATGTTTATGCTAAAAACAATTCAAATGTAACAATAAGTAATGCAACAACAATAAATGGAGCTGTTGTTGATCCTATAAAAAAATCTGTTGGAATTTATTTAGATGGAACTAATGTTTTAACTAATAATTCAACTTTAACAGCAACAAATGGAGCAATAGGAGTATATGCAAATGGAGCTAATTCTCTGACAAATGGAATATATATTTCTACTGGAGACAGTACAGTAGGTATTTATTTTACTAATGGAGGAACTTTAGCTAATACAGTTGTAAATTCTGGTTCATCAAGTGGAAATTCAGTTGGAGTATATGCTTCTGGAGGGCAGGTAAATGTAACTGGCGGACTTGCTTTAAATATAGGAACTGGTGGTAGTACAGGTACAGGAATGTATCTTGCTGATGGAGCTGGAGTAACTGGAGGAACAATCACTGTTACAAACAACTCATCAACTGCAAATATAGGGGTATACTACACAGGAGCAAATACAAAAACAGCAGCTCATGGAGCAGAAATTATTCTTGCTGGAACTAATCAGGAAGTAGGTATTTATGCTAATGGGGGAATAAAAGTAACTAACAGCAAAAATATAACTGATAATACAGCGACTGGTTCAGTAGGAGCTTTAGTAAGCGGTGGTTCAACATATACTGCAACAGGAAACTTTAACAGAACAACAGCTGGAGCAGCAGTTGGATATTATGCAGATAATGGAACAGCAGATAATAAAGGAACAATAAGTCTGACAGGAGCTGGTTCAACAGCAGCAGGAATGGTAGCAGAAGGAACAGCTTCAGCAACAGCTGTTGTAAAAAACAGCTTAACAATAACAGCTGATAATTCAGTTGGTATGGCTGTACTGAGCGGAACAGGAACAAGTACAGGAATAAATGCTGGAACTATAAATGCAACAACAGGAACTGGAGTATATGTAAAAGGTGCAAATACAGGATTTAATGGAGCTGGTGGAACAATAAATCTGACAGGTGCAGGAACTGGTATTGTACTTGATAATACAGGAGCTGGAAAAATAACAAATGCAGGAACTATAACTCTTGCAGCTAATTCAGTAGGGGTATATGGAGATAATGCTAAAATAGATTTCCCTGTTACTATTAATGGAACATCAGGAACTGGTATATATGCAGAAAATGGTTCAGTAGTATCTGGAACTGTAAATGCTGGAAATTCAAAAGATACAGTTGCAGTTTACCTTGCAGATAATACAGCAAGTGTAAATGGAGCAGTAATAACAGCAGGAGGAGTTACAAGTACATCATCTATCGGACTATATCTTGGTGGAACAGGACTTACTCACACAGTAGGAAATTCTACAATAAATGCTCCTACTTTAGGAACTATTGGTATCCTTACAGATAATGGAAATACAATAAACTATTCAGCAACTACAAATGTAGGAAATGGCGCAATAGGAATGTATTTAAAAGGAACAGGAACTCTTCTTAATGCCAATGCGGGAACTATAAATATAACAGGAACTGGAATAGGAGTATTGGTAGATACAGGAGCTACAGCTAATCTAGGAACATCAGGAACACTTACAGTAAACTTTAATGGCGGAGGAGGAATACTTTCATTTAACAATGGAGGTACAGTAAATCTTGGAGCTAATATAGTTATTGGAAGTGGAACAGGAACACTAGCAGCTACAAAAGATGGAAATCTTTCTAACTCAGGAACTATCACAATAGGAGATGGTTCAGCTGGACTTCTTGGAGTATACAGCGCTGGAGGACCATTTACTGTATCAAATACTGCAACAGGTGTTATAAATGTACAGGCAGGAGGACTTGGACTGGTAGCTACAGGAACAGGGGCTCTGGTAACTGTTAAAAATGATAATCTGATAAATGTAACAGGAAAAGATGCAGTAGGTATGTATGCTGATGTTGGAAATATTGATAATGCGCTGGGAACAATAAATGTAACTAATAATGGTATAGGAATGTATCTGGTAGGAGCAGGAAGTATTTTAGACTTTGGAACATTAAATGTAACAAAGGGTGTAGGATATGTAGTAAATGGAGCAACATTGGGAGCAGCAACTGGAACAGTGACTCTTCATGCAGGAGATAAAGATAATTACTCTATTGGAGGATATTATTTGAATACTTCAGGAACTATAAATCTTCCAGCAATAGCAGATGCAGACTATTCAATCAAGGCAGCTATCAGTGGTGGAGTAAATACAGTAACTGGAGCAATAACAACAACTGGCGGACAAAACAAAATAGGGATATTTGCTTCAGGTTCTGATACAGGACTGGGAACAGTAACTGTAGGAGGAAAAGGAAACATAGGAGTATATGGAAAAGACAGCAAATTAACTGTAAGCGGAATAACTGTAGCTGATTCAACTCTAACTAATACAGAGGATATACCTGTTGGAGTAGTGTTGAATGGTGGAAGCTATATTGGAAGTGGAAATGTTTCTGTAGGAAATAACGGAATAGGATTATATGCAACAGGTATTCAAAATAATATACAGCATAATGGAGGAACTCTTGGTGTAGGAAATTCATCACTTGGATTCTATGGTGAAGGAACAGGAACTAACAGCTTAACTGTAAATACTACAGGAATAACACTTGGAGATAACAATTCTATAGGAGTGTATGCTAAAAATATAAACTCATCTGTAACAGGTGATATGTATGTTGGAACAAATACAAGTATAGGAATAGTAAGTGAAGGAAATGGAAATGTAACATATTCAGGGGATCTGACAATAGAAGATAAAGGAACTGGAGTAAATGATACTGGTTCAGTAGGTATCTATAAACTAGATGGAACAGGAACTGTAAATGTATTAGCAGGTAACTGGAATGTAGGAAATAATGGATATGGAATTTTCTTGAAACAGGCAGCAGAACAATCAGCAACAATTAACAATAATGCTGATATGACTTTAGAAACAGCAGCTGTAGGAATATTCTCAAGTGGAAAAAATATAGTAAATAACATTGGAGATATAACTGTAGGAAAAACAGATGTAAATGGAGAGCATGATAAAACTGATAAGCATTTAAATTCTATAGGAATGTATCTAACAGGAGGAACTGTAGCAACAAGTTCTGGAACGATAACTGTAAACCATGATCATTCAGTAGGAGTATATGGAGAAGGAACAGAAACAAGATTCACAAATACAGGAACTATCAATGTAGATAATGGTGGAGTAGGAATTCTTGTAAGAAATGGTGCAGTAGCTGTAAATGCTGTAGGAGGTGACATTAATTTAGGAGGAACACTAGCATCATGCGGAGCTGTAACAATAGGTATGGCATCATATGGAGCAGGAGCTACTATCATTAATAATGGAACTATTACAGTAAATCAAGGGGCAGGAATGCTTGTTGGTACAGGAACAATATTTGAGAATAATGGAACTATTGTAGTAAACAATGGGGTGGGAATAGAAGGTATTGGAAGTACAATAAACGCTGGACATATAGTAGTAAATGGCGGATCAGCTATAGGAAATGGTGGAT
Organism: Fusobacterium ulcerans; assembly: GCF_003019675.1. Taxonomy (NCBI): domain Bacteria; kingdom Fusobacteriati; phylum Fusobacteriota; class Fusobacteriia; order Fusobacteriales; family Fusobacteriaceae; genus Fusobacterium; species Fusobacterium ulcerans. Next base: position 2,783,094 of record NZ_CP028105.1, read on the forward strand.
TAGCAACTGCTGAAATAGGATCTGTTACAATCACACCAGATGGAACTATTAAAATCAATGGAAACTATACTTCTATTGGAGGAACTCTTTCTACAGCAGGAAATATAATAGTAGATGGAGCATATGTAGATGTAACAACTGGAACACCTCTATTTAATGCAAACAGTGTAAGCGGAGAAGTAAAACTGCTTCCAAACTTTGCAGCAACAGGAAATGGAATTTCATATGAGATAGATGGTTTTGTAAATACAGCAATGGGAGCAATTACAGGAACTAAACTTACTCCTGTAACATCACCTCTGTTTATTGCAAAAGTAACAGATAAAGGAAGCCTTGTTATAGCTAAAAGACCATATGCAGATCTAGTAATAGGAGAGCAGTTTGATGCTTTACATAAAGGACTGGATAATATTCTTAAAAATAGTGGTGGAAGTGGAAGAGATGCTGAAATTCTGAAAGGGTTGAATGAATATCTGGAAGGGCTTCCAGCAGATCAATTTGAAAGAGAGACATCATTGAAATTAGCTGAAACAAGAGGAGATATCTATGCAACTATTCAGGGAAGAATGCAGGATATCAACAGAGCATTTGACAACTCTTTCTATGAACTTGAATCTTCATACAATCTGACAAAGGACAGCAGTAAATACAGTGTTATCTATACTGATGGAAACTACAAAGATTCTACATTGGGAATAGATGACTATGATTACAAAGTAATGGGACTTCTGTATATGAAGGAAAAAGAAGGAACAGAGTATGGAAGTAAATATGGATATACAATAGGATTTGCAGGATCTAAGTTTGACTTTGATGATGGTGGATCAAAAGAGGATGTATACTCATTGAGAGTAGGAGCACATAGAGTTAAAAATCTAAGTGAGGAACATAAAGTATCATGGCTGTCAAGAATAGAACTTGGATACAACAGACATATTGCTAAGAGAAAACTTAACCTTCAAGAAACATTTGAAAATAAGGGAGAGTACAATACTTACTCTGTAGCACTTGACAACAGACTTACAAAAGTTATCTATACAGATCTTTCTAGACAGTTGGATGTATATGCTGATTTAGATTTAGAGTATGGAAAAATAGATGACTTTAAAGAAAGCGCTGGAAGCAAAGGCGGACTTGAAGTGCAGATTAAAGACAATGATTATCTGAGCGCACAGGCAGGAGCTGGAGTGAAGGCATCTCAAAGAATCTATGCAGGAAATGATATCTCGGTAAAAGTAACAGCAGATGTAAAATATGCATATGAATTTGGAGACAACTATGATGGAAACAAAGCAAAACTTAAAAATGGAGAGGAAGGATATTACAGCCTAATTACTCCAGAAGAAAGAGAAGGAAAACTAACAGGAAAAATTGGACTTACAGTAGAAAAAGCGAACCACATGGGAGTAACATTCGAAGTGGAAGCAGCAGATGAAGGACACAAAAAAGATTCATCAATTAAATATGGTGTAAGATTCAATTACAAATTCTAATTAAAGCAATAATTAAAACATTAGACTGCTCTTATTTAAGAGCAGTCTAATGCTATTCTAAAGGAGGTTAAAGTAAAGTTATGGAAAAAAAAAGAAAAAGAGGCCGTCCTTTAGGCAGTGGAGTGAAAAATTACTGTGCTTTTGGATGTCGCTTTACTGAAGAAGAATATTTATTAATTCAAGAAAGCCTAAAAAGTTTAAAAAAAGAATATGGATCAAAAAATAATATAATTTTTAATCTTTTTAAAAGATATGAAAAAACTTTAAGAGAAAAAGATGATAGTATATAAAATAAAAAAGTGTAAATGATTTAAATACCTTTACACTTTTTTTATTTTTTCTATAATTATTCATTTTAATAAAAAATATTCTAATTCAGCAATCTATTCTTAAAAACTCATAACAAATTTCTGCAAGTTTTCCATTCAAATTTATTTTTCCTTAATATTTTCATTAAAAAAATCATTATTGTGTAAAAATAATTTAAAATTTTTAATTCTATTAGCTTTCTTTAAATATAAAAAATATGATTTTAAATTGTATGTACATATATTGCTTTTTTATTAAAACATTAACGATCAAAAGTTATATAATTGTTTTTTAATTGTATGTAAAAAAATATTGTGGTATAATTATTTGAATATGTTTTAAATGTAAACTTATTTAATTGTTAAAATATAAAACGAATAAATTCTAAAAAACTTATGTTTGGAATATTTGTTTGTCGTTTTTTGTAAAAGGAGGGATAATTTTTTATTAAAAAAATTAATATATTAAAAGTAATTTATTCTTAAGGAGGAAAGAAACATGAAGAAAATATTGGGGATATTTCTTTTTATATCTTGTTTGACAACAGCACTTTATTCACAGGAAGTAAGTGAAAAAGAGGGGAGAAAAGTTCTTGAACAGATAAGAAGAGAAATACAGGCTGAAGAAAAGGCAAAACTGAAAGCCATTGAAGATGCTGAAAAAGCAAAAGCAGAAGAGGAAAAAGCCAGAATAGCAGCAGAAAAAGCTGAAGAGAAAAAGGGGAAAAAAATACTTGAGGATATTAGAAGAGATATGAATGAATCTCTTGAAGAGAAAGTATTCAGAAGCGACAATAATCCTGAAGCTAGAATAGCAGCAGCTGGAGCAGCTTTTGAAATTGGAAAGGAAAGAATGGCATTTCTGAAAATGGAGGAAGAAGAAATCATAAAACTTGAAGAGGTTTTGGGGATGGAAGCTGATGAGAACAGAGTATTTTTAAGTCAGAAATTCGATGAAGTGTATGATCAGTTTAACTCAAATAATAATGAAATTGAACTTCTTTTATTAGAAAATGAGAAGCTTAATGAATACTTGAGTAGATTAGATAGAATGGAACAGAAAGTAAGAGCAGGAAATTAAATAGGGGGAAAGATTTTATGAGAAAAGGTGACATTGAAAAATCTCTAAAGAGGTTTTTGAAAAGAAAAGTCAGTTATTCTCTTTCGCTTTTGATAGCCTTCATGATAACAGGAGGAATATCTTTAGGTGCAGGAATAACAGCAGAGGAAATACAGGAAACTAAAAGCGATCTTTTAACTAGGATTCAAACAGAACGAGAAGAAATAAAAAGGAAAATAGCAGAAAATGAAAGACTGATAAAAGAATATAATTCAGACTTTGTGGAACTTGTAAGAAAGGGAGATTTTTATTCAAAACCTTTATTCAATAGTACACAAATCTTTTTTACTTATCAATATTTAGATAATGGGAAAATGAAAGACAAAACAGAAAAGGAATTTTCTGAAACTATAGATGCAATAAACAAGCATTACGGAACAAGAAGTGGAAGAAGTATTCTTAGGTCTTCTGGGAATATAGGGAAAGACAAAATAATGTCTGGTAATGGAGTAGCTGTTGATAATGAGAGTTTCAGTGAAACAATTAATTTAGGAGCAAATATTAAATCATTAAATCCAGAATTACCAATAATAGAGCCAAATATAAATGTAAGTGTAACAACACCAACAGTAAATCTTGGAGGACTTCCTGGAACTGTAAATCCTGTAGTACCAGTAATATCATCAATAACAGCACCAGTAATAATACCTCCAACAGCACCAATGGGGGCATCAGTGTCAGTGGCAACACCAAGTGCAGTAGCTGCAATATCAGTAACAGCACCAACAATAACAACACCAAATACACCAGAGGATAAAAATATTGAAGTGGCTCCTATAACAGCACCAAAAGGATTTACACCAACAATAATAATCACTCCAAATAAACCAGGAGCACCACAGGTAATAGTTCCACAAGACTTTACTCCACCAGTAATATCATTTAATGGAACTGGTTTTGGTCAGGGATCAGCTATAGATACGCCAAAAAGTAATATCATTATCCAGAATTATGATACATATACTACAGATACTCCTGTAATAATAACAACTGGAAGTGCTGGAACAACTTGGACAGGAGGAACAATAACAACAGTAACAAATACAAACGGTTCTTCTTATCCAGCAACACCAGGAACATATCAATTAGCACCTGGTTCTACTACAACATTATTAAATGCGTTTATTAATGAGCTTAGAGATCATAATGCTAATATTGGTGGAGAATATGTAATGAAGGATGCAGGAGGAGGGAATACAACAAAAATATTCTTAAGTCATAATCCTGCTGGAGTTGGTGGGATAGGAGGATCATATCATGGAATCAACGCTGCTGGAGAAAGAAGAGCTGTATTTTCTGGAAAATTAGAATTGCAAGGAATTGCAGCTACAAATAATACCAATGTTCTAGTTGGAGTAGAACATCAATTATGGAATGCAAATTGTCATGTAGGAGCATATTCTGTATTTGAAAATAGAGGAGAAATATTATTATCTAGTGGAAATAATATAATTGGAATAATGATTGATACTGAAACTTCTCCAAATGCAGGAAGTGCAAGACATAAAACAATTAATACTGGGAAAATAATTATCAATAGCCAAAATAGTATAGGTATTGATTTTGGTAATTATGTTAATAATTACTTATTGGTAGATGTTTCTGTAGGAAATATTGAAGTTAATGGGGAAAATAACTATGGATTAAGAATGAATGACATACATGGAAACACATATTTTGATAATGGAGTTACAATAACTTCAGGATTAAACTCAAGTAATGCTGCAACAAAAATTACTGTTGGTGGAAAAAATAATGTAGGAGTATCTATTGCAAAATATTTGTCAAGTGCAGCAAATATTAATCCAATAGCTAATATTTCAAACTTGAATATAGAAGTTACTGGAGAAAATGTTGTAGGATTCCTGAGAAATGCTAATTATTCAGCAAATAATATAAATGATATGCTGTTAAATAGTATAACTATGGGGACATTCAGTTTTGGGGCTGGGGCTAAAAATAGTGTTCTTGTAAGAAGTGATAAATATGGAATCCAGATAAGTAAAGATATAAGCTCTACACTAGGGTCTACGGGAAATATATTTGCTCAGGCAACTAAAACTGGAAAAATAATAAATAATGCAAAATTAAGCAGCACTTTAGGAAGCTTTACTGGACTTCTTTCAAGTGGGACTACTGGAGCTTCTGTAGAAAATAAAGGAACTGTAGAAATAACTGGGTCAGGAAATAATAATGTAGGAATAGGAGTATTAGATACAGCTATTGGAAGTAATAGTGGAACTGTAAAAGTTCTTGGAACAGGAAATAATAAATCAGGAATATATAATACAGGAACATTTACTATTTCCAATGGAAGTAATATAGAGGTTTCTGGAGAGGCTTCTTCTGGAATATATAATGAAAGTACAGTAAATATAAGTGGAACTGTTGCTTTAAAAGGAACTGCTGGAACAACAGGAATATACAGCAATGGTGGAACAATAACATCAACATCAGGAAACGCATTGAGTATAAGTATAGATGATACATCAAATCCAACAACAAAAGGATTAGCTGTATATGCAGAAGGTGGAGCAAACGTAACTCTTGGAGCTGCTAAAATAGAAGTAAAAAATGGAGCAGCAGGAGTAGCAGCCTTTGGAGCAGGAACAAGTATCAGTCTGATAGGTTCAGAATTAAAATATTCTGGAGAAGGATATGCTGCATATTCTGATGGGAATGGAACAATTAACTTAACTAATGCTAAGTTAGAGCTTTCAGGAAAAGCAACAGGAGTAGAACTTGATCTGCTTGCTCCTAAAGTAACATTAAATGGAACAACAATCACAATGATGTCAAATGATGCTACAGTAGCAAATCTGAAAAATGCAACTGGGCTTCTTTCTAATAGTTTAAAAAGTACTGTTGAAACAAATCTGGGATCAGGAGTAAGTATAGTAGATGGATTTGATGGTGTTACTACATTTGATAAATATAAAATAGCAACTGTAGATGGTGGAGATTTAACTATTGATGCTGATATGGATAAATATAGCCAAAATGATACTACTACTGGATATTTTTATTCTAGAAGATTTTTAGGGCAGAGACTTAACCTCACAGTTGCTTCTGGTAAGACAGTAACAGCTTCAACTGATACAGCATATGCAACTTCATACTTTAACAACCAAGTAGTAGGACTGGAGATGAACTCAAGTAAAGCTGCTACAAGTGCAACAGATGCACAAATCAATTTATTGGCTAATTCTAAAGTAATAGCTGATAGAACAGATGCAGGTGCTGGAGCAATAGGACTGTACATGAATTTTGGTAAAGTAGATATTGCAGCAGGTGCAGTAGTGGAAGTAGAGAAAGAAACATCTGGAGGAAATATTGTAAATGCAGGTGGAGTAGGAGTTTATGCTGTAAATGGAAGCACTGTAACAAATGCTGGTGAAATCAGTGTAGCAGGAAAAAATGCTATAGGAATATTAGGAATGGCATATAGAGAACAGCCTGTAGGAACTCCTCTGGTAGATGAGTTTGGAAATACAGGAATTTTTACAAATCAAGGAAAAATAGAAATTATTAATAATCAGGATATTAAACTTGATGGAACTGGAACTATAGGTATCTATGCATATAACAACAGTGGAGGATCAAGCGCAAATTCCAAAGCAACAAATACAGGAACAATAGAGGTAGGAGAATCAACAGCTACAAATGCTGCTATAGGAATCTATGGAGATAAGTCTCTCATTGCCAATAGTGGAAATATTAAAACAGGAAAAGAAGGAATTGGAATTTATGGTATTAAAGGTTCAACTATCAGTAGTCTTGGAACTCTTACATTGGGAGCAGATGGAATTGGTGTAATGGTTGATGGGACATCAAATATTACAGCTACATCAGTAATTCTTGCAGCAGGATCAGGAACAGATGCAAATGGTAAAACTGGTATTTTCTACAAAGGAACAGGTTCAGAATCACAAAGTATAGGTATAGCTATAGATGCTTCAGCTTTTGATAAAGGAACAGCTGTATTTGTAGAAAATATGAATCTGTCATCTGGCGGACAGATAGATGTAGGAAAAGATGGAGTCGGTATTTTCCTAAAAGGAAATACAAGCGCCAATACAGCAACTAATACAGGAATTATCAATCTGACAGGAACAAAAACTGGTGCTGTTGGTATGTATACAAAGATAGGGAAAATAATTAATACAGGAACTATCAATGTAAATAATTCTACTCATATAGGAATGTATGCTGAAGGTCCTGGAAACACAGTTGCCAATGGAAATATAATAAATCTTAATGTAAATAACTCTACAGGTATCTTTGTTAAAGATGGTGCGAAGGCAGAGCTAAATATAGGAAATACCATCAATTTCATACCAGGAACATCAGATAGTCTGGGAGTATTTGCACACAAAGGTGAAGTTGAATTTAAAGACAATATTCTATTTTCAAATAATAATGAAAATAAGAACATCTATGTTTATGGTAAAGATGCAACTGTTGGAATAGATCCTGTAAAAACTGTAACAGTAGATGGAGTAGGAACTCCAACAACAGCAGGAAATAAAACTGTAGGAATCTATCTTGAAAATGCTGGTACTGGAAGTACATTTACAAGTAATACAACAGGGCAGCTTGTTGTTCAAGGTGAAGCAGTAGGTATCTATTCAAAAGGCAATAATACTTTAAATGTAAATGTAACAGCTATAGGAGAAAAAACTACAGGAGTATTTATTGATGGAGGATCAACTATCACAGGAACTGTAACTGCCAGAGGTGCATCAGGAGTAGGAGCAGTAGGAGTATATGGAAGTGGTGGAGCTGTAACAATAGGCGCAGGAGGATTAACTCTTAATACAGATCTGGATAAAGGAACAGGAATGTATCTTACTGATGGGGCTTATGCATCTGGAGGAAAAATCACAGTAAACAATACAGCTACAGTTGATAATATAGGAGTATACTACAGCAAGGGAACAGCTTCAGGAACTGTAACAAATGGAGCTGAAGTTGAACTTACAGGAAATAAAAGTATAGGAATATATGCAGCAGATGGAATAAATCTTGTTAATGCTAAAAATATAACATCAACAGGGGGAAGTAATAATATAGCTTCATATGTAGGAGGAAACTCAACACTGACTTCAAATGGAAATATAACTATGACAGGTACAGGCAGCAACATAGGTATATATACAGGAAAGGGAAGTGGAATAAATAATGGAGCTATTGATTTAACAGGATCTACAGGAACATCATCAGCAGGGATGGTTGCTAAAACTGATGCATCATCAGATACAGCTTCTGTAGAAAACAAGAATACAATTACAGTAGGAAGCAATCTTGGAATGTATGTAGCAGGGAATGGAACAAGTTCAGGAAAAAATACAGGAACAATAACTGCAACAACAGGAACAGGAGTATATGTAGATGGAGCAGCTCACAGCTTTAACGGAACTGGAGGAACTATTGCATCAAATGCAGTAGGAATTTATCTGAAGGATACAGGTGCAAATAAAATCACTGCTGGAACTTTAAATATAGGTTCAGGAGGAGTAGGAGTATTTGGAGAAAATGCCAAGATAGACTTTGCAGTAAATGTAACAGGAGCAGAAGCAGTAGGAGTTGCAGCTGAAAGTGGAACAGTAATATCAGGAAATATAACAACAGGACAGGATTCTGTTGGAGCATATGTACTGGATAATACAGTTTCATTTAATGGATCTGTAATTACAACTGGTACTAACTCATCAAATACATCAATAGGAGTACTTCTGGCAAATGGAATAGGAACATATACTATGAACAATGTAACTGTAAATGCTAAAAATGGAGTAGGAATCTATCTGGGAACAGGAGCTAATCTTACACACAATGGTACAGTTACTACAGAAAATGGAATAGGTATCTATGTAGCAAATGGAACTACTCTTACAACAGGTACAACTGTTCTGAATGTAAAAAATGGTGGAACAGGTGTATATATAGATCAGGGAACAGCTAATCTTGGAACAACAGGAAGCCTTACATTTAACTTCTCATCAGGAGGCGGAATAGGAATATACAATAATGGCGGAACAATGAATATTGGAAGCAATATCAGTGTTACAGGATCAGGTTCTCTTGCAGCTACAAAAGATGGAAGCCTTACATCAAGCGGTACACTAAATATAGGAACAGGAGCAGTAGGACTTTTAGGAGAATATGGAGCAGCTACAACTACTCCTAAAGAAATAAGAAATACAGCTTCAGGGATTATCAATGCTACTAGCGGAGGAATAGGACTTGCAGCTATAAAATCAGGAGCAGGACCAGGAGCTCTAGTGACAATAACAAATGCTGGAACTATCAGCGCATCTGGACAGTCTGCTGGAAATGATCCATCAATAGGAATATATACAGATACAGCAAATGTAGTAAATACTGGAACTATTAATGTAGGAGCTAATGGAATAGGAATATATGCAGTATTTAATGGTACAGGAATTACAGTCCAAAATAATAATGTAAAAATGAATGGAAGTAATGGAATAGGAGTTTATCTGAAAGATGGAGCAGCTCTTGCATCAGGAAACAGCATAACAGGATCAGGTTCAAATAATACAGGACTTGTACTTGAAAATACAGCTGTACCAGCATCTGTAGGAACTATTTCACTTGGAGCAGACAGTATTGGAGTAATGGCTACAGGAGCAGCTGCAACAGGAATAATTAATGGAAATATATCAGTAGGTGCTGGAAATAACGCAATAGGTATTGTAGCAACAAACGGTGCTAATGTTACACTTAGCGCTGCATCTACAGTTACAACAGGAGTTAACGGAATAGGAGTATATGTAAATACAGCATCAACAGCTGTGGTGAATGATGCTTCTAAAGTAAGTGTAGGAACTGGAGGAGTATACCTTTATTCAAATGGGGGAAATTTATCATTTGCTGGAAATCTTGTTGTAAATGATCAGATAGGAATCGCTGCTAATGGGGGAACTGTAACAACACTTGGAGCAACATCAATTACAGTAACAAATGGTGGAATAGGAGCATACATCAAAGGTTCTGTACCAACACTTACAGGGACTGCTATTAATCTGCAAAGCGGAACAGCTTCAAAATATTCAATGGGTATCTACTATGATGGTGTAACTGGAATAGGAACAGCTCCAACTATCAATCAAACAGGAAACTATACAATAGGAATGGTATTGAACAATTCATCTGGTACAGCCAGCGGAGTAAATATTTCAGGACAGAACCAAATAGGAATTATGGCGCAGCAAGGGTCAGTACTTAATGCTGGTGGAACAGTGACAATAGCAGGAGATAAAAATATAGGAATCTATGGAGATAATAGTAATATCACAGCAAATTCAGGAATTTTCGTAGGAAATTCTACATATACAGCTGATAAGAGCAGTTCGTCTATTGGAATATTTATGAAAGGTGGAACATATACTGGAAGTGGAAATGTTACTGTAAAAGAGAACAGTATAGGAATCTATGGAGATCAGATGACAGGAGGAAGTATAACTCATCTGGGAGTAGGAAATGTCATGACTCTTGAAGATAACGCTATTGGTTTTTATGGAACAGGAACATCTGGAAATATGGAAGCAGAATTTACAGGTGGAACTACAGGAGGAAATGGAACAATTGCCTTCTATGGTAAGGGAATTAATATGAAGGTTACTTCAGATATATCTCTTGGAAATAATACAGCTGTAGGAATTGTAAGTCAAGGAACTGGAAATGTGACATATAATGGCGCTATAAGTGTAGGAGAGAAGTCTATTGGTATCTATAAAGCTGATGGAGCAGGAGTAATTACAACATCAGCAGGGAACTGGAATATAGGAAAAGGTGGATACGGTATCTATGCAAAACAATCAGGAGCACTGGCATCAACAATAAATAATGGGGCTAGTATGATACTTGATACATCAGCAGTTGGAATCTTCTCTGATGGAAAGAATAAAGTATATAATTCTGGAAATATAACAGTGGGAGCTACTGATTTAGGACCATCAGGAGATCATAGTAAAACTGACGACCATTTAAACTCTGTTGGAATGTATCTGGCAGGAGGAACTATTGCAGAAAATACAGGAACAATAACTGTTAATCATGATCATTCAGTAGGAGTTTATGTAACAGGTACAGGAAGCTACTTTACAAATAAAGGAGCTGGAGTACTGAACATTGACGGCGGAGGAGTAGGAATCCTTGTAAAAGATGGAGGAATAGCATTAAATGAAGGAACTATTACTCTGGGAACTAATCTGGCAGCATGTGGAGCAGAAACTGTAGGAATGGCAGCATTTAATGGTGGAAGAATTCTTAATACAGGAACTATAAATGTAAATGCTGGAGTAGGAATGCTTGTGGAAACTGGAGCTGTTCTTGATAATACAGGAGTTCTTAATGTAACTGGTGGTGTAGGAATACAGGGAGCAGGAACAGTTATAAATAAAGGAACTATTAATGTATCAGGAAGCGGAACAGCAACAAATCTTGGTGGATCATCTGGTCCAGCTAACATAGGTGCTGTAAAAATAGAATCTGATGGAACTATTACAATTAATGATCAGTATGTAGCTATTGGAGGAACATTAAATGCAGCAGGAGCCATTGTTGTAAATGGCGCTTATGTAGATGTAACAACAGGAGTACCTATGTTTAATGCTTCAAATGTAACTGGAGAGGTAAAACTGCTTTCTAACTTTGCATCTACAGGAAATGGAATTTCATATCTATTCCAGAATTTCCTAAATACAGCAGCAGGAACAGTATCAGGTTCAAAACTAACTACAAAGACATCACCATTGTTTGTAGCGAAGATAACAACAGATGGACATTTAGCTGTGGTGAAAAGACCATATGCCGACCTTACAATAGGGGAGCAGTTCGATGCTATGGATAAAGGACTTGACAATATACTTAAAAATAGTGGTGGAAGCGGAAGAGATGCTGAAATACTAAAAGGTTTAAATGAATATTTAGATGGATTAGCAGCAGACCAGTTTGAAAGAGAAACATCACAAAAGCTTTCAGAATTCAGAGGGGATATATATGCAACTATTCAAGGAAGAATGCAGGATATCAACAGAGCATTTGACAACTCTTTCTATGAACTTGAATCTTCATACAATCTGACAAAAGACAGCAGTAAATACAGTGTTATCTATACTGATGGAAACTACAAAGATTCTACTTTAGGAATAGATGACTATGATTACAAAGTAATGGGGCTTCTGTATATGAAAGAAAAAGAAGGGTCAGAATATGGAAGCAAATATGGATATACAGTAGGATTTGCAGGATCGAAGTTTGACTTTGATGATGGTGGATCAAAAGAGGATGTATACTCATTGAGAGTAGGAGCACATAGAGTTAAAAATCTAAGTGAGGAACATAAAGTATCATGGCTGTCAAGAATAGAGCTTGGATACAACAGACATATTGCTAAGAGAAAGCTTAATCTTCATGAAACATTTGAAAACAAAGGAGAGTACAATACTTACTCTGTAGCACTTGACAACAGACTTACAAAGGTTATCTATACAGATCTGTCTAGACAGTTGGATGTATATGCTGATTTAGACTTAGAGTATGGAAAAATAGATGACTTTAAAGAAAGCGCTGGAAGCAAAGGCGGACTTGAAGTGCAGATTAAAGATAATGATTATCTAAGCGCACAGGCAGGAGCTGGAGTGAAGGCATCTCAAAGAATCTATGCAGGAAATGATATCTCAGTAAAAGTAACAGCAGATGTAAAATATGCATATGAATTTGGAGACAACTATGATGGAAACAAAGCAAGACTTAAAAATGGAGAGGAAGGATATTACAGCTTAATCACTCCAGAAGAGAGAGAAGGAAAACTGACTGGTAAGATTGGACTTACAGTAGAAAAAGCCAACCACATGGGAGTAACATTCGAAGTGGAAGCAGCAGATGAAAGTCATAAGAAAGATTCATCAATTAAATATGGTGTAAGATTCAATTACAAATTCTAAAAAATAATATATTAAAAGGTTATAAGAAAATAGAAAAACTAGTCTAAAAAACAGAAGAAGAATAAAACTGTAATAGAAAAATTAAAGATAAATAGGAAAGGTGGCTTAAAAATTAGCCACCTTTTTTATAACTGAGATTTATATATTTTTTACTGAAAAAATCATAAATATATTTAATTCTTTCTAAGATTTTAAAATATAAAATATATATAATACCAAAATTAAGAAAATAAAAGGTTTTTAGAGATGATATATATTGGGTATAAAACCAAGAATCCAAGAGTATCTAAAAACAAAATCATTACTTTAATAAATAAGTATAATACAAATAATGAATGAAATGTATTCATGCTATTTATTTGATATTAATGTTCTTTTCTGATAGACTTATCTAAATTGTAACAGAAAATAAAATATATTAGGGGGAATAATTATGAAGAAATTATTGTGGATACTACTGCCACTTTTACTGCTGATTGGTTGTGGAAAAGAAAAAACAGCTGATGCAGGAAAAACAAAAGAAAATAAACTGATATATAGTCAAAGCAGTGAATCAGTGACACTTCATCCGCATGAAGCAACAGATGTATATTCGAGAAGAGTAATTTCAAATATCTTTGACAGGCTTATAGAAACTAATGAAAAATTAGAGATAGTTCCTGGACTGGCAGAAAGCTGGGAACAGATAGATCCTTTAACATTGAAATTCAATTTGAGAAAAGGAGTCAAATTCCAAAATGGAGATGAATTTACTTCAGAGGATGTAAAATATACATTTGAAAATGCTAAAAAATCTGCAAAAGTAGGGACTTTGTATTCAATGATAGATACTGTAGAAACACCTGATAAATATACTGCTGTATTTAAAACAAGTACACCATCAGGATCTCTTATGCATCACTTAACACATATAACAGCATCTATTCTTAATAAAAAATATTATGAGGCAACAGAAAATACTAATCATAATCCTATGGGAACTGGAGCATATGCTCTTGTAGAATGGAAACCCGGAGATTATATGACTCTTAAAAGAAATGAAGAATATTTCAGAGGAAAACCTGCTATAGAAATAGTTGAAGTAAGAGCTGTCCCTGAGGAAAATAGCAGAGTTATCGCTATCGAGACAGGAGAGCATCATATAACAGGAGATATCGATTCAATAGGTAGAAAGATACTGGCAGGAAGAGAAGACGTGAGAATAGAAGAAATAAGCTCTCTAGGGGTTGCTTATTTAGGAATTAATACTGCTAAAGGTGCATTGCAAGATGTAAGAGTAAGAAAAGCTATTGCTATGGGAGTAAATAGAGATATTATTATAGACTCTGTTCTAATGGGAGCAGTAGAAAAAGCCAACAGTCTTCTTGGACCAGGGGTAGTAGGATATTCAAAAGATACGAAGCCTTTTGAGTATAACCCAGAAGAAGCTAAAAAATTATTGAATGAAGCAGGATACGAAACTCTTGATCTTGTTATGGTAACAAGCAATAATGATTTAAGAAAACAAATGGCAGAAATTATGCAGGCCCAATTAAAAGAAATAGGAATAAATATAAAGATAGAAATATTAGAATGGGCAACTTTCCTGAACACTACTGGAAGCGGAAAGAGTGATTTATTCATGATAGGATGGTCAAATTCATCTGGAGATGCTGATTATGGACTTACTCCTATGCTTCACAGCAGCATGAAAGGAAACTCTGGAAATAGAAGTTTTTTTGACAATAAAGAATTTGATACATTATTAGAAGAAGGAAAAGTAGAATTGAATCCTGAAAAAAGAGCAGAAATTTATGCAAAAGCTCAGGATGTTATGAATAGAGAAGTACCAATTCTTCCAATATATTTCATGCCAGCAAGTGCAGGAATAAGAAAAGAAGTAAAAGGATTTGTACAATCTCCAATAAATAATCCTACATTCTACAAATTATCGTTTTAAAATAAAATAACAAATAAAAAAGCTCCCCTGAGATATGGGGAGTTTTTACTATGTATTAATAAATTTATTATACAATTTTACAGAAACAATTCCTAAAATACACCCGATAACAGCCCCCATTATTACATCACTAGGATAGTGTACAAAGAGATATAACCGTGAGTACCCTATTATAAAAGCAAAAATAAATGCACATATTCCCCATTTTTTATTCTGAGAAAATAATACAGCTGCTGAAGCAAAAGATGCCATTGTATGCCCAGAAGGAAAAGAAAAATCTTTTGGAGCAGAAATCAGTAATTGTGTAAAATTAACCAGATCAAATGGTCTTATTCTTCTGACTAAAGGTTTAAGAATAATATTTCCAATTAATGCACATAGAAAAATCGAGATAAACATCATTATTCCAATTTTTCTGTATTTCTTTATAACCATAAGAACACAAGCAAGCACTATCCAGAAAATCCCAACATTTCCTAATTTTGTCACTAAGGGCATAAACTTATCAAGAAAAAGATTTCTATGATGTTCTTGAATGTAGAATAAAATCTGTATATCAGTAGATTCAAAAAGATGAAGCATTATTCCTCCTAACATAATCTTCTATTTTTATAAACTTTTCAATTTTTCTTTCTATTCCTTTAATTCTTTTTGTTATGAAAGTAGTATCCATACCAGTTTCTTTATAAATTTTATCTTGATCAATATCAAGGATAAGAAGATTCAAAAGCTGGTTCTCCATTTTTGTCAAATGAGTTTTAAGAAAAAATTTAAATGAATCATTGGAAAAACTGCTGCTGTAATATGTTATATCAGAATTTTCAAAGATTATGCTTAATATTTTATTTTTTTTATTTGTTTTGCTCACAAATTTTAGCTGGAGATAAATATAATGAAATACAATTTCAGAAAAAATCTTAACTATTTTAGAAATAAAAGATTTAAGAAATTCTTTTAAAATTTCAGCATATTTTTCATAAAAAAGAAAATCCTGAACTTTAAAAGTGATAATAATAGAAGATGTCAACTTTGTATTGGATGAAATTGAAAAATTTTTCATAAAATAACCTCCTATTAGTTAAGACTAATTTTGTTTGCAACAAATATTAACATATTATTACAATATTATAGCATAGGAAATATTTTAAGTAAATCAAGATTAATAATAATATTTTAAAAATAACAAGATTTAAAGATATAATTTAATTAAGAAATAAAATAAAAATTAATCATTAAAAAATTTATAAAAATAATTAAATTTAATTTTTTATAAAAAATATGTTATAATGTTAAAAATTTAATTTAATCATTTTATGACTTATAGGTGGAAGTGGTCAGTTGAGAGTAAAATTATTTTTAATTATGTTGGGAATTGGTTTAATGGGAGTAGTAGTGGCTGAACTCCTATTTTTAGAAAAATTAATGATTTAAAAAAGCATCAATCCCTTTACACAGCACTACAGAACTGCGTAAAGGGATTGTTCTTGATTATTCTTTTTCATATTCTTCAATGAAAGTTTTTAGTTTTTTCTTTATTCTTTGGATACTGTTGTCTACAGATTTTAATTCTCTTCCAGTCTTTTCTGCTATTTCAGTATAAGTCATTTCAGCAAGCATATATTCAAAAATCTCATTTTCCATAGGGCTTAAATGTGTTTTTAAATATTTGTTTAAATACTTCATTTTCTCTTTACTTAGATAAATTTCTTCTGGATTATAAAAATTGAAAGATTTGTTGTCATATGTAAGATCTGCTTCATCTTCATCATCAGAAGAAGTAGAAACTGCCATATTTAATATTCTGTTTTTTCCAGAGTTAGAATTTTTTAATGCAGTTATAATTTGACGTTTGATACATAATAGAGCAAAGGTTGTAAAAGAAGCATTCTTATTTTCATCATAAGCATTAATGGCTTTTAAAAGCCCAATCATAGCTTCCTGCATAACATCTTCTCTATCACCACCATGAAAGAAGTATTTTTTTGTTTTGAAAATCATAAGTTGTTTAAAGCTTTCAAAAATTTGTTGTATGGCGTCTTCATCACCCTCTTGAGCGGCATGAATAGTGTGAATATTTATCATTTTTTTTCCTCCTTAAGTAAATTAAGTTTATGTACAAAATGATAAAATCTTCTCCCAGTATTAATATAGAAACATTTAACGAATATATTATAACGAAAAAAAATTTTTTTTCAATAGAAAAATAAAAAAATATTAAAAAATATAAAATTACTTTTGTAATATTATTGGTTTGAAAATACTAAAAAAACAGACAGTGAGGTGGTTTGTGAACGAAAGTATATAAAAAAAATCATAATTTATTTGTATACGAAAAAAAATTTTGATTTTTTTAAAAATAGTTTTATTTGTTTAAAAAAATAACAGAATATATTAATATAAAAGCACGTTAAAAAACATATAATAATAAAAAAGATACCCCTAATCCATTGATTAGAGATATCTATAAAAATAAAAGGTTTCATTCATAAAAAGCAAAAGAATTTTTAGAAGTATTTTTTATATTATAAAGAGCAATATCAGATTTTTTGTATAACTCCTGAAATGTAGTTCCATCTTGTGGAAATACAGCTACTCCAATAGAAACAGAAATAGCTACTGAAAGGTCAGAATGGCTGTAAGTTATTGTAAAATCATTCAAAACTTTTTTTAAAGTTTTACTTAACTCTTCTCTGGAAGAAATATTTTTTAAAAATACAATAAATTCATCTCCGCCTAATCTTCCAATAATACTTTGCTCCTTGAAACGTTCTATTAACTTTAGAGATAATTCCTGAAGAGCAATATCCCCCATTACATGACCAAGAGTATCATTAAGAGTTTTAAAATTATCCAAATCCAAGATAATAAAAGCATGTGAAGAGCCCTTATCTTCTTTTGAATTTTCTAAGAAATTATCAATATGTTTTTTTATGGCTCTGCGATTGTATAGAGAAGTTAGGGGATCTTTTTCCGACATTTCTTTAAGTTCTTTTATATTAGAAATATCCTTTATAAGAAGTATTCCCTTTATTTCATCAGTAGATATTTTTTTTATTACTCTGATACAGCATTCAGTCCAGATATATTTCCCTTTGTTATCTTTTATACGATAATCAGCTTTAAATTCATTGACACCATTAAAATATGAAAGCAGCATATTTTTTCTGGAAAAACTTTCTCTTACATTCTGGATATCTTCAGAATGGATTTTATGCTTTATAAAATATTCAAAAAGTTTGTCATAATTTTTCTTTTTGCTGGATTTATTTAAAAGATTAATTGTATTTTTAGATAAATTTATCTCATATGTATAAATATTATCAGTCTGTAAAGCTTCGCAATATTGTTTTTCTAAGAATAGAGAAACCTCATTTTCTTTTTCTTCAGTAACATTTTCAATAACTCCAACAGTTCTTATTATATTCTTATTTTCATCAAAAATATTAGTAAGTGTAAGTCGTTCCCAAAGATAAGAATTATTGCTGATTTGAACTCTGATAACTCCAGAAGAATTCTTTACATTTTTATTAAATATTCTTTCATAGATTTTTAGAAATTCGCCAACAGATTCCTCACAAACAAAATTATTTTCAACAAGGCTTTCAGGGACATTTTCAATTACTTGATTAAGCTGATGCCTTTTAGGAACTGAATTTTTAAATGTAAGGGTTTTGGTATTCTGATTGTATTCAAAAGCTACGTTGGAAGTTCTATCCATAGCAACTCTGAATATTTCCTCATCCAATTTGAGTCTTTCATTACTTTGGATTAGTTCATCTTTTGCTTTTTTATTAAAATAGATAATAGAAATCATTCCAAGTATAAAAATAATAAACATTTTTATAGAAAATTTTGTCATGAGGGATTGAATAAAATTTAGACGATTTTGCATAGCATCTACAGAAATAACAGATATTATATACCAATTATTTATTCCTAAAGGACTGTAGTAAGCAAATTCTCTACTTCCATTATGCGTATATTCCATAAAACCATTTTTTAAATTTAAAATATCATTTTCAATTTTTTCTCGAATATTATTTTTATTAAAAGTTGCATTTGAAAAAAATTCCCAAATATTATTTTCTGATATAGTTTTATCTATATTAGAAGACTTTAATATAAATTCCTGCGAACTGCTTGTCAATAAAATATATCCATTCTTAGCCTGCATACTTTCATGGAGCAGAAAAGAAAAAGTAGAGAGTTTATAGACTCCACAAACTATCCCTATTGTTTTATTGTGTCTAATAATAGGAACAGCTTCCAGAAATATCTGAGTTCCTTTTTCAAAAAGTGAATCAGTAATTTCTGTTATTTCATGAATTCCGTTTATTGAACTTGCAAAGTATTTTGTATGTGCAACATTATGAATATCACCACTTGAAAAGTAAGCCTTACCATCTTTATCCGCTATAAAAACTCTGTCAAATTGAGTTAAATTTTTTAATTTTATTGCAAGATCAAGAATATCTTTAGTATCCATATTTTCATTATAGGTAAAAATATTAGCAGCACTTTCCAAAACCATCATATTATTTTTTAAATGGTTTTTAACTATTGTACTTTGAAGCATAGCTCTGTATTCTAGTTTATCCTTGTAAAGTTCCATTTCATTGGCATAAAAAGATTTGAAAAAATTTGCTATTGAGAATGCAGAAAAAATAAATATAAGAAAAAGACTGGCAGTCAGCATAAAATACTTGTTTAATTTATTAAAAATCCCCATAACATCCATCCCCTTTTATTCAAGTAGAAATCAATTATGTATTATAAAAGTATTGTTTAAAATGCTCTTTTGTTTATTATAATATAATTAAAGGAAAATATCAATGTTAATTTCGTATTAAAGGTAATAATTAATTTTAAAGAATAAATGAAAAACACAATAAATATATTTATTTATAATAAGTCATTTACTGGAAATAATTTATAAAATTCAACAGAATTTATATATGGCAGAATTACCATTGGGAGAAGTTCATGTATAAATAAAGATATTATCATAAATTAATTTTTTATATTTCTTTCTTTAATACTAAAATTGAAAATAACAGGAAAATTTAATTGTTAAAATATATGTTAAAAGTTATAAACAGATGGTATAATCAATATATACTATAAAAGAGAGACGATGAAATAGGGTGGGGATAGAAATGAAAAGAATTGTAAAAAATAATTTAGATCAGCAGTTAATAAATTCCATGGTGCTATATCATGAACTTTTAAAAGAATCTTTCAAGAAAAGAGAAAGAGTAAAAAGTAAAATTATTGTTCCTGAATTTAATTATTCAGAATTGGTATATTATACAGAACTAAAAAATACTTTAGAATGTTTAAAACATAACTACAGAGAATTGTTGAAGTATATTAAAATTGAGAATTATTCACCTATGCTGAAGGTAATATTTTTATATGATTATGAATATTGTGTTCCTACAGTGATAAACATGACTTTAAAGGAATTTTTAGCAAGTGATTTATATATAGGAAAAGAGGAAATAAATATAAAGCCAAGAGATATTGGAATATACTAAGATTTATTTGAAATTAAATAAAAAACACCTTTAATTAAATTTTAAAGGTGTTTTTTTTATCATAGATGAATTAATTGTTTTCACATTTAATCAGAGAAGCTAAGAAAAGCAGAACAATACAGCATAGCCAGATTGCATATGTTCCACATAAAGTACTTAAAACTCCTCCAAAGAATATTCCCACAGGAAAAGAAAAAACTAAAATGAAATATTTAGAAGCAACTTTTATAGATTCTATGTCTTTTTTTATTAAAACGTCACCAATATGTGCTCCAAGACTTCTTAAATTTCCAGTAGCAATGGTACTGTTGTGCACATTGCCATTATATTTTCTAAAATTACTTAACTGAAAAGTTGTTATTACAGAAAGTAAAAAGTTTACTATATTGTTAGAAAAAGAAGTAGAAATAAATCCAACTCCTAATAAAATGATAAGTTCTGTCAGTAAAAGTGCTTTTTGAAGTTTTGGTACTTCATAATCTTTTAAAGTAAATTTTAATAATTGAGCAAATACAGCACCTAAAAGACACCCTGAAATAGGAACAACACTAGAGATAAGCATATTGAAATCATTTTCATATAATGATAATCCTATTTTAGCCATATTTCCTGTATGCATACTGACAAAAGCTTGTCCTCTTGTAAAGAACGCATACGCATTAATAAATCCCCCAATGAAAGTAAGAAGACCCATAAAGATCAAACTTTCATCTACCTTATTTTTTTTCACTTCCATTTAAAATCCCCCTTAGTTATTCATAGCATTTTAGACTATATCATAATCAAAAACTATTTTCAATGAAAAATATATATAAAAATAAAAACCCTGTTTAAAAGTTCTGAATAAAAGGTAATTAAAAGAAAAAATAAAATTAAAGAAAAATAATTTTATTTCCTCTATATAGTATATTGTATACCATATTGTAATTAAAAAATAAAAGATAAAAATAATTTATATATCATATAAAAAAGATACATTTATTTGGATAAAATAAAATTTTTATTGAACTCTCTATTGCTGTAAAAGAACTTTGCAAATAGAAGAATAAAAAAATAAATCTAAAAAGTATGATATAATATATTATATTACAAAAAATCATAATTTTACTACTAAAAATTTATAAAAAATAAAATAGATTTTTAAGACATAATTTTTATCATATATGACGGCAAAGAAAACAGGGGGATTATATGGAAGATAGATTCGTTATTTTTACTGGAACAATTTGCAGTACTTATTTAAATAGAATGAGAGATTATGCTATGAGGGATTTAGAAAATGAAACTAAGAAGGGGAAAACTAATTTTTTAAAATTCTCTAAAATAGTAGAAAAAATTTATAATGAAAATAAAATAGAATCTCTAAATTTTTCATATGATGAAATAAGAAAAATAGAGGAAAAGAATAGAATAATTTTTTCATTGCCTTTTTCTGGAAGTGGGGAATTGCTGAAGGTATCACCTGATACAATAGATGGATTAAAGTTACCTGTAATGAGAAAGGAAGAAGAAATTATATTTTCTTTGAAAGAAACTGAGTTCAAAGATGAACATGAAATAAAAGAAGAACTGATAAATCTTTTGACTAAAATAAATGAAATTTGCAGCTTCTTAAAAAAAGAAATTGAAAACTATAATAAGGATCTTGCAAATATGCTGAAAGAAAAAAGTGTGGAATTATATGAAAAAATATCATTTAGAACCTGGTAAGATTTTTTTTAAAGTAATTATAAAGTGTTCAAGCTCTGAAAAAATGGGTACTAAAAAAGAAAAAATATAAATAAAAAATAAATGTGTACAAAATTTAAAAAATAGTGTATAATACTTGTATAGTGATAAAGAGATTTATATGTTTTGAAAAAATGTTTTAATATTTAATAAAGTTCTTTCTTTGAAATTACCATTAGTAAGTATTAAATTTTTTATCAACATTCTTAACAAGTTTAAGAATGCTATCAAAATGATAGGTTGGTATCATTAAAAAATTATATTTATGGAGGTAACAAATGAAAGGTACAGTTAAATGGTTTAATCAAGACAAAGGTTTTGGATTTATTACAGGTGAGGATGGGAAAGAAGTATTCGCTCATTATTCTCAAATCCAAAAAGACGGATTTAAAACTTTAGCAGAAAATGAAGAAGTTGTTTATGAAGTAACTCAAGGTCAAAAAGGACCTCAAGCTTCTAACATAAAAACTAGATAATTTTAAATAGATTAAGGTTAAGGAAACTTAGCCTTTTTTTTTATTTAAAAAATAAGCTACTCTTTTCATAAAATAAAAAAACTTTTTAATAAAAAAATAAAATAATTAAGGATAAATCACAAAAGAACTATCTGTTGTTGTAAGCAGACAGTTCTTTTTTATTAAAATTATTTGAAAAGTAATTAATTATTATAAATAACTTTCATAATAATTATATATTATCATCTGGATTTTCTTCTTTGTCATCTTCTTCATATTCAGATATAGTAGGCAGAGCAAAGCCAATACGTCTAGCAGGTTTTGTTTTATCCTCTCTTTCAACAAAAGTAATCAAGAAGTTAAGCTGGCTGATATGCTGTATTAATTGAGCCTCTTTTCCTTCTACAAATCCATAAAAATATAGTATGTCAGGGTTTTGATAACCAATATCTGTAACAGACATTACAACAGAAGAACCAAAAGAAGCAAGTTTTAAAGCAATTTCATGATCTTCATCTAATATCTCTTCAAATTCTCTAATTTGTTCTACCAGTTTTTCATATTTCCAATCAGCCATATTATAGTCACGAGGCAATGTTTCTTCTATAACATCTGGTAGTTTAGGTTTTTTATCTTTAGCCATAAATCCTCCCTTGATATATTGAATCAGAAATAAAAAACAGCAATTTTTCTCTTAATACTCTATGAAATGATGAATATTTAAATGATCTTTTATTTTATATTATAACATAAAATAATTAGGGAATTAAATAATTATTATAAAATAAAGGAAAGGGAAAACCAGCCTAGAATTATATAGTAACTAAAAATATGGAGGCGGAAGTTATGAAAAAAGTAAAAGAGGATTTAAATGAAGTTAAAGAAGCAATAAAAAAGACTAAAGACGATTTAAAAGAGGTAACTAAAGAAAAAGCTCATGAAAAGAAAAAAGATATAAAAGAAAAAGCTGATTATTTAAAAGAGGATATAAAAAACACTGCTAAAGAGGTCAAAGAGGATATAAAAGAAAAAACTAAAAAAGCAAAAGATACTGTAAAAGAAAAAGTAGAAAAGGATAAAGAAAAATTAAAAGAAATAAAAGAAGTTATAAAAAAATAGTACGAAAAAGAAAAGAGCTTCAATTTAATGAGGCTCTTTTGTATTTAGCATATTTTACATATCATAATCTTTTTTATTACTCTTATACTGCTTATAAATAAAAAATATACCTATAAATAAGATAAGAAAAACTATTACAAAAGATAAAGTTAATAAAAGTATCCTCACAAATACCTCCTTATAAATGAACATTCTAATTATACCTTACTGTATCTCTATACCATTCTTTTTGTTTTTTATATTCTTTTGAAAGAAAGCCTTTGCTTACTTTTATTTGAGGGGAGTTAGAGAGTATTTTTCTTAGCAGTCCTTCAAATAAATGAATTTTATTATATTCTAATAAAATTTTAACTTTTTTACCATCAATTTTATAAAGGTATACCATTAAAGAATTTCTGTATCTTTGAATTATTTTATGAGTATGTATCCATATTACTGAATTAATATCCAGCCTTTCAAGTGAAAATCCTCTGTTAATTATAAGAATATTATCTCGAAGCAGTAAAGGGAGAGAATAAATACTAAAATTAAGAGAAAGATTTTTCTCCTCCTCAGTGAGAAGAGATTCAAAAGCATCTTGATTTTTCCAGATGGATTTCCATGCAAAAAACCAGATAATACAAGCAAAGAAAACAACTACTGTAATAATAGAAACAGCCAAAATAGCATCTCTTCTTCTTGCTGGACCAACAAGCTCTACAGGAAATCTAGTAGCTTCTTTATAGAGAACAGCAGCAAAGAATATATTAATACTCAGCAAAATTCCCCATACTGAAAATAGAGATAAATATTTTATTTTATTTTTCATAAAATTATTCTCCTTTTATCTAAAATCACTCTCTTTTGGAATATTTCCTTCTGCTATTATAGATTCAAATTTTTCAACTGCATTCTCAACTGCTTCATCATTTTCTAAATTCAATGCTTCATCCAGCAGGACTCTAAATACATTTTCAAGTTGATAATCATAATAGTCATATTCATTAGTCCATTCTGCTAATCCCTTCAAAAATTCATCTAAGTTGCCATCTTTTTTTAGGTTTTCAGTAAGCTTTTCTGCATCATCTATTGTGAATATTTCAAGATTATGCTGACTGTGAACAAAGCTGTGAGCATACAAAAGTGGATATATTACTTTGCTCCAGCCATATTTTTTTATTATACGAGCAAAACTTTCTTCAAAATAACTTGGTTCTTCATGATCTGGGTTTGTACTTTGAAATAATTCTGCATAGAGAAGTACATCTTTTTCATTAACCAGTGCCAGTTCTGTTGCAAAAAATGAACCACCAGCAGATTCTCCATCTAATGAAACTTCATCTTCTGGACTATTGAGGTTTATTAGTTTTCCTACTATTTTACGCATTAATGGATGAAGTTCTGGATATTTTACAGCTTGTTTAGCAAAATATTCCTCAATCACTCCTATAGAGTCATCTTCATTTTCAAAATCTTCCCATAAGATATCAAAATACCAGTTGTAATCATCTTGCTCTGACTTATCAATTCCTTTTGATATTGCTTTTAGTTTCTTTTCAAGCCATTCTTTTGTGAGTTTTGCCATTATAAATCCTCCTTGTAGTAGCAATGTTGTTATAGATAATAGTATCATTTATCTTAATTGCATACAAGAAAGTAGTACTTGCTTTTTGTCAATTAGCAGTTGATAAAAAATAGAAGGAAATTAATATCAACAATATAACATAAAACCTCTATATTTTATATTTATAATATAAAAAGTATAAAATAGTTAAATGGTATTATGGAGGGAAGTATGAGAAATAAACAGGATATTTTAAATTTGGAAAAAGAAATAATAGAGAAAAAATCTTTGCCTTATTCGAGAGATGAAGCAAGAAAAGAACTTTTGGTAAGTAAATGTTTTAGAATTAGCAAAAATCATAAAAATTTTGAGTTTAATATTTTAAATATAGGAAAATTTAAAGGAAAAATGGAAGATTTAGTAGAAAAAATTAATAATTCTAATTTAACAATGTTAAAGACAAAATCTTGGACAGAAGTTGGAGCTTATTCTATCAGCCATCCTAATTTAATAAAGCTGAATGAAAATCATGAAGTATTTAAAATATTGAAACATTTCGAAGTATAGCAAAAAAGATATTCAAAATTATTTTTAAATATTTTTGTTATTAATAAAATTATAAACTTTGATAAAATCGTGGGGGAAGAATGAAAAAAATAATTATGTTTCTTTTTATCATTTTAACAACTGTTTGTATTGCTGGACAACTTGTGTATATAACACCTAAAGGAAAGAAATATCATTCTACTAAAAATTGCAGAACTTTAGCAAGAAGTAAGGTTATTAAGGAAATAAAATTATCTGAAACAGGCAGAAGACAGCCTTGTAAAGTTTGCTACTAGGGGAGGATTTATATGAGGAAAATAATTGTATTAGGAGTATGCCTGATTTTATTATGCAGTTGTGTGAAAAAGAATAATTTATCAAGTAATGAAGAAAAGTTATTAAATGAAATAGGCTTTGATAAAGAGTTGATTGCAGAAGCAAAATCAATCATAAAAAGTGATTTTAAACAACTGCCGGCTATTGAGCAGGAAACAGGAGATATACTGAAAGATCAGTATTTTAATGGGATTTATTTTGAAAAGTATAATGATAAATATGTAAAGATAAAAGAAAAACTAGAGAAAAATAACTATAGAGTTTTTTTGTTTGAGATCAGCTATCCTGAAAAACATATTGCTGTAATAAAAGGAAATGATAAATTTGATGTTTTAAAATATAGAAGGACAGATGGGATTAATTATGGACTGCAAACAGAGGATATTATAAATAAAATTTCAGAATGGGATAAGAAATATGGAGTAAATATAGTTGGATGTGGACGAGATTGGGTATGGATAGAACTTAATAAACTGCCAAAAGATTTAGATATGTTTTCTGAAGAGGTATACGAATTCTGTCCTGATATAGTAGATCAGGGTGTAGGAGACATGAAAAAATTAAAAGATTCAATAAAAGTAAATAAAGAATTGTTTTTATGGTGGGATTAAAGATAAAAATGTCATTAAAAATTATATATATTATGACAAACATTTAATATGTAAATATTTATAATTAGAATTTACTGGAATAAAAATAAATGAAAAACTGACTAATTTAGAAGGAGGGAATTTTTCTCTATAAGTCAGTTTTTTTATTTTCTAAGGATGAAAATTTGGATATTAAGCAAAAAAATATAAATTGTGACTGAAACTTTGTATACATTTTCAAAAAAAATCGTATACAAACACTTTTGCTCGATGTAAAAATTATAGTTTTTGTCATAATTATAGACAGAACAATTTATATATGACGCTTATGGATTGTATACAAACGTTATATTTTTAATTACTAAAAAAATAGACTATAATCATATCAATACATAAAAATTAAATATCTTTTAAACTTTAAAAAAGAAGGCCAATCTTATATTAAACTAGAAGATTAAAGTTTAAGAGAAGCAGGAGGATTAGGTATGAGTACAAATGAGGCATCGGAATTAAAACGGGAAATTGGGGTATTTGGTGGAATTAGTATTATTGGTGGAATAATGATAGGGGCAGGAATATTTTATATAGGTTCTTATGTTCTTATGAGAGTTGGAATGAATATTGGATTAGCATTAATATG
This sequence comes from Fusobacterium ulcerans, assembly GCF_003019675.1. NCBI lineage: Bacteria > Fusobacteriati > Fusobacteriota > Fusobacteriia > Fusobacteriales > Fusobacteriaceae > Fusobacterium > Fusobacterium ulcerans. The sequence goes on from NZ_CP028105.1 coordinate 2,810,422, forward strand.
CTGGTTGATAGGTGGACTTATCAGTCTGATGGGTGGATTATGTTATGCTGAATTGGGAAGCATGATGCCTAAAGCTGGAGGAGCTACAGTATATTTGAATGAAGCATATCATCCAATAGTAGGATTTATGTCAGGAATGTCATCATGTTTGCTGGCTGGACCCGGTTCAATAGCAGGACTTTCAATAGCACTTATTGCATCTTTTAGAACTTTTACTACTATAAGTGATGTTGGATTGAAAGCCTTGGCTGTAATGCTGATAGTTTTTCTTACTGTGTGCAACTGTTATGGAGTAAAGAAAGCTTCTGTACTTCAAAATGTATCAATGGTAGCAAAACTAGTGCCTATTCTTTTGATAATGATTTCAGCTCTGTTTATGGGAAATATTTTCCCAAATGTTTCATTATCTACAGTAAATGAAGCAGCTCAAAGTACAGGAAGAAGTGTTATCGGAATGATAGCTTTTGCTGTGGTAGCAACATTGTGGGCATATGATGGATGGCAGAATCTAAATGCTCTGGCAGAAGAAATAAAAGAACCTCAAAGAAATTTACCTCTATCCCTTGCAATAGGTATTGGTGGAGTAATTATATTATATATGCTTTTTAACTTTTCTATATTCCGTGTTCTTCCAATGGAAGATATCAAGAATATGATAGCTAAAGGAGATTATTATTTAGGAACAGAAGTAGCAAGAAGAATATTTGGAAACACTGGAGCAGTAATAGTTGTTATAGGAATGATACTGGCTATCTTCGGTTCATTAAATGGATTGATACTGTCAGGACCGCGTGTATATTATGCTTTGGCAAAAGAGGGGCATTTCTTTAAAATGTTTTTAAATGTACATCCGGTTTATAAAGTTCCAACAAATGCAATTATAGCTCAGGGGATAGTTTCAATAACTCTTGTATTGTCACGTAATCTTGAACAATTAGCTACTTTGGTTGTATTTACTGGAATGATCTTTAAACTTCTGACTATATTATCAGTTGTAGTGTTCCGTAAAAAATATCCAAATATGGAGCGTCCATACAAGGTAATAGCTTATCCAGTAACTGTTATTATAACATCTCTGGTATTCTTGGGATTGATATTAAATAACCTTGCGAAAGATCCAGTAAACTCTATTTTAAGCTGTGCTGTTCAAATATTTGCAGTGGCTTTGTATATGTATTTTGATAGAAAAATAAAAAAAGAAAAAATGAATGAAGAGATATAACATATATTTTCTAATATGAGGAGGCAAAAATGGAAACATTGTTTTATAATGCAAAAGTATATTTAGAAAGAGAAAAATTTGCTGAAGCTGTTTTGGTAAGAGATGGAATAATAGCAAAAATTGGAACAGGTGATGAGCTTTTAAAAGAAGCAGGTAAAGATTGTAAAAAAATAGATTGTCAGAAAAAAACAATAATTCCCGGACTGAATGATTCTCATATGCACTTATTGGTATTAGGAGAGTCTCTTCAGACAGTAAAGCTTACAAACAGCAAATCTATTGATGAAATAATAGAAAGATGCAGAAAATTTATAAAAGAGAATCCTGAATTATCAAAGAATGGAGTATTTGCTATAGGATGGAATCAGGATTTATTTGAAGGAGACAAGAGAATACCTAATAGACATGATGCAGATAAAATTTCTACAGAAATTCCAATTATTTTGAGAAGAGTATGTGGACATCAAATGGTGTCAAATACAAAAGCAATAGAAATGCTGGGAATAGATGGAAGCTCTGAGCAGTATGAGGGAGGAACATTTGAGATAGGGGAAGATGGATATCCAAATGGAATATTTACTGAAAATGCCTGCCGTCACTTGAGAAAGGTTATTCCTGAATTTTCATTGGAAGATAGAGAAAGAATGGCTATTGAAGCTATGAAGCATGCTGTTTCTTTTGGAGTGACAAGTGTACAGAGTAATGACTTGGGAGCAGTTGTTTTAGGAGAAAAGGACAAATATTTTAAAATGTTCTGTAAAATATATGAAGAGGGAAAAGGACTCCTTCGTTACCATCATCAAATAACATTCCAGTCACCTGAAGAATTAAAAGAATATGCAGAAAATGGAGAGCTTGTGAAAGGTAATTACCCAGAAGATTCATGGGTGACATTAGGACCATTGAAATTATTTAAAGATGGAAGTCTGGGAGCCAGAACAGCAATGCTTGAAAATGATTATGCTGATGATCCTGGAAATCGTGGGGAAGAAAGATTCGATGAGAAATATATAGAAGATTTATGTAAAGCTGCTGATGAACACGGGATGCAGATAGTTACTCATGTAATAGGAGATGCAGCTACAAATAGTGTAATGAAAACATATGAGAAATTGATAAAAGATGGAAAAAATCCACTGCGTCATGCATTGATTCACTGTCAGATAACTAACAGGAAAATGCTTGAAAATATAGCTGAAAAAAATGTTTTGGTAATGTATCAGCCAATATTTTTAGACTATGATATGCATATAGTAGAGTCAAGATGTGGAAAAGAACTTGCTTCAACATCTTATGCATTTAATACTTTGGATAAATTAGGCGGAAAAATTTCTTATGGAACAGACTGCCCAGTGGAAGGATGTAATCCTTTCCCAAATATATATTGTGCAGTAACTCGTAAAGATCTGAAAGGAAGCCCAGCAGAAGGATTCTATCCAGAGGAATGTGTAGATATATATACAGCTGTTGATGCCTATACTGAAGGAAGTGCTTATGCTGAATTTATGGAGAATAAAAAAGGAAGAATAAAAGAGGGATTTTATGCAGATATGGTCATATTAGATAGAGATATATTTACAGTAAACCCACTTGAAATAAAAGATATTCAACCTCTATTGACTATGGTTGGTGGAAAAGTAGTATATGAAAAAAAATAGAATAAAAAAGAATAACCTATAAATTCAAATATAAATACAGTATTTAAAACTGTTAATTGTTGAATTGTTAAAAATTTAATTTTAGGATGCTCTCTTTTATAATAGACGGAATAATGAAAATTTGTCTATTGTGAAGGGAGCATTTTTTAACTTTAAAGAACTTATTAGTTTGTAATTACGAAAAAAATTTGTTATAATGAAAACGTGATTCTATTGGTTCATATTTAAAAAAGAAATTGGAGGAAAGACTTTGGGGAACAAATCTGAAATATCTTATTTTTTAAGTATTAAAAAAGTAGTTTTTTGCATGGTGGCTTTAGTAGTAATAATAAGTTCGATTGCTGTAACTTATAACCAGAAAGCTATAAATAAGGAAATGGAAAAATATCTTTATGAATTATCCATTCAATCAAAAAGTAAAATAAATACTAGAATTGATTCTAATTTTTCAATTTTATACTCAATAAAAAGGTATATAAAAGATAAAAAGATGAGTGAAGATGAGATCAGAGATTATATAAAGTATTTAAAACATTGCTATCCTTTCGACTGGATTGGATATGTAGATGCTAATGGAGATGCTGTAATTTCAAATGGAGAAAGGGAAAATTTTTTAAAACATCCTGTTATTAAAAGAGCATTAGAAGGTAAGGGAGGAATAAGCAACAATATTAAAAATATATTTGGTGAAGATGGAATTCTTTATACTGTTCCATGTGATTCCACAAATAAAGGAGTTATTGTAGGATTCACTCCAGCATTTACTTTAAAGCGTCTTTTATTCAGTGAGTCATTTAGTGGAGAAGGATTTTCACATATAATTAACAGAGATGGAGATTTTATTCTTAAAGCAGAAAATAAGAATTCTAAAACTAAAGGAAGCAATTTTTTTGACAATTTAAAAACAATAGAGATTAATAATGGATCATTAAAAGAGATAGAAAAAGATATTTCAGAAGGGAAAACTGGAAATATTAATTTTGTGCTGGAATCTATAAAATTTACTCTTAATTATATGCCGTTGAAAAATGGAGAATGGTATGTATTATCTATTGTTCCAACTGCTGTATACTCATCGCAATTACTAAGTTATACCAGATATAATTTAGCAATTATATTTGTTTCTATGTTGGTATTTTTAGGAATGTTTATCTGTATTTTAAAACTGACATCTAAAAAGAATGAGGAAATAAGTAAAATAGCTTATGAAGATCCAATAACAAAAGGATTTACATCAGCACGTTTTGAGATAGATGTTAGGAAAAGACTTACAGAAAAAGAATTTAAACCTTTTACACTTGTATCATTGGATATTCGTAAATTTAAACTTATAAACGAATCCTTTGGAGAGGAAAAAGGAAACTTTGTATTAAGATATGTTCATGACTGTATAAAGAGAAGTCTTGGTAAGAATGAAAGTGTATCTCGTATTTCTTCAGATACATTTAATATTTTGCTGGATTCCATTGATGAAAGTGAAATAAAATGCAAAATGAAAAATCTTTCTGCATTAATAAATGAATTTAATACTGATGTAGAAACACCATATTATTTATCTATTGATTGTGGTGCTTATATAGTTAAGAACGAAAATTTAAATGTAATAGTAATTCGTGATCGTGTTAATCATGCTAGAAAAAACAGTAAAAATTCTTCTAATACTGAATTATTCTATAATTGTGTTTTCTATAATAATATTGAAATAGAAAACTCTTTGAAAGAAAAAAATATAGAAGATAATATGGAGCGTGCTTTAGAAAATAATGAATTTGTAGTTTATTTACAGCCTAAAGTTGAAATAAAAAGCAATAAAATAGCAGGAGCTGAAGCCCTTGTACGTTGGTTGGATCCTAAAAAAGGAATAATTCCACCTCTTGAATTTATTCCAATATTTGAAAAAAATGGATTTATAGGAAAATTAGATATTTATGTATTTGAAGAAGTATGTAAGATGATAAGAAATTGGCTGGATGAAGGAACTAATCCTGTTCCTGTATCAGTAAATTTATCTCGTATGCATTTACAAAATCCACATTTTTTGAAAAAATATAAAGAAATTCAGATGAAATATAATATTCCAGCTGATCTTTTAGAAATTGAATTAACTGAAACAATGGTATTTGAAAATTTTGAACATTTGAAAAAAATTATAGACGAGATACATCAAATGGGATTCTATTGCTCTATAGATGATTTTGGAAGTGGATACTCTTCTTTGAATCTTCTGAAAGAAATCCCTGTGGATATTTTAAAACTAGACAGAGTATTTTTCAGCAAAGAAAATGATGAAAGAGGAAATAATGTAATAGAGTCTATAATATCCTTAGCTAAAAAATTAAATATGACCACTATCTCTGAAGGTGTTGAAACAATATCACAAGTGGATTTCTTGAAAAAAATAAATTGTGATTTAGTACAGGGATATGTATTTTCAAAGCCCCTTAACAGAGATTCTTTTGAGAAAAATTTTTAAAAAAATAAAGATATAAAAGTAAAAAAATATGAGAACCCAAAAGTATAAAAATTAAAAAATAAATTAAATAAAGTGTACCATGAGAGTTAGATATAACTAATATTTAGAGGTACACTTTTTTTATTTCTATGAACAATTATCCCCTTAAAAATAAAATTATTCTTGATATTTGATAATAATCGTAATATAATATAAAAACATATTTTAACAAAAGAGAGGAAAAATAGAGTATGAAAATTTATAATAGATCAAATAAATTTTTTTTAGTGATTATTAGTTTTTTATTCATAGCTTTTGTCTCTCTTTTTTTTATTGGAAGATCATTGAGTAATTTTTATGAAGATGAAATAGAGATATATAAGAAGAATTTAGAACATTCTACTGTTCAACAGAGTTTTACCATAGAAAATTATTTGAAACATAATATGGCATTATTAAAAGGGGCAGCTAATACTTTTATGTTTGATAAAAATTTGACTAATGATGAAATTATTGAAATTACAAAGAATATTCAGAAATTAACAGAATTTGACAGAGTGTTTTTAGTTAAAAAAAATGGTGAAGCAGTTTTTTCAACAGGAGATATTATTAATATATCAGACAGAGATTATTTTCAAAATATAACAACTGCTAAAAATAAAATAGAGGAAGTAAAAGATGGAGTGTTTGATAAAGATATTAATCTGGTTATAACTTCAGTACCAATTATAAAAGACAATGAAGTGCAGGGAGCTGTTTGTGGAACATATAAAATGTCTACTTTTTCTTCAGCTGTCTATAATAATGTGAAAGATGAAAATGGATTTGTACTTTTATTAAATAGTTCACAAGAGTTTTTATTGAATTTTTCTACAAAAGACAAAGAGATAAATGAGAAGAATATGTGGGATTTTTTATCTGTTGTTGAAGTCAAAGGTCCTAATGGAATAGAAAAAATAAAAGAGGATATTTTTAATTCCAAAAGTGGTTTTTTAGAATATTCATATAAAGGAAATGAAGAGTTTGCATACTACACACCTTTAGGGATAAATAACTGGTATGTAATTTCTATTACTTCTACAATAGAAGCTCAAAAACGATTGGAATATATAGAGCAGTTGTTGTATGATCTTTCAATAAAAGTTTTAATTGCATTTATTCTTGGAATAATTCCTGTTATATATTTTAATAAAAAGGTCAAAGAAGAGCTGGAACTGGATAGAGAAATCTTTTATATTGCAATGGATAAAACTTCAAATATAGTTTTTGAATATGATAAGAATAAAAAAACTATACTGTTTAAAAATACTGTTACAGAAAATCATAGTGTGAGCAGGATGCTGGATGAGGAAAAAACATTAAAAGGAATACCAGAAAGTTTAATAGAGAATAATTTCATATGTGAAGAATCAATTTCAGAATATCTAAAAATGTTTGAAAAAATCTCCAGCCCGAATGTTAAAAGTGTATCAGGAGTAATGAGAGTAAACAATAATGGACATAGAACATGGGAAAGACTATCTTTAACTAATATAGTAGGCAAAAATAAAAAAATAGTACGCACTGTTGGAGTAGTGGAAAATATTACTGAGGAAAAAGAAAATGAATTTCTGTTATTTACAGAAAAACAATATCGTGAGGTATTGTTAGAAGATAATGAAACTACATATGAGATAAATATTTCCAAAAATATAATAAGCCTTCTTAATGATTCAACAAAGAAAAGAAACTATGATGAGTATTTAGAAGACTTTACAAGAGAGCAGATATATCCTGATGATATTGAGAATGTCAAGAAAATATGTTCAAGAGAAAATATGATAAGGCTGTATAGTGAAGGTAAAAGTGAATTTAAAGTAGACTATCGTATAAAAGATAAAAATGGAAATTTTAAATGGGAAGAGTGTAAAGTTCGTTTGATAAAAAAACTTGATACAGAAGAATTGAAAGGGATAGTTTTAGTGAAAGATATTTCTAATATGAAGCAGTTAATTGAAATATCTGAAAAAGATTCATTGACTTTATTGTATAATCGAAGAACTACTAAACTGGCAGTAGATGAAATTTTAAGAAAAAAATTAGAAGGAAAATCGCAATTTCATGCTTTTTTGATTTTAGATTTAGATAACTTTAAAATGTTGAATGATAAATTTGGACATATGAAAGGTGATAGTGTTTTACAGGAAGTAGCAGCTAAATTAACTGAGTATTTTGGGAAAAATGGAATTATAGGAAGATTAGGAGGAGATGAATTTATAGTTTTTGTAAAGAATCTTGTATCTATCAATGATCTGAAAAATACACTTAATAATATTTTAGAAGATATAAATATAACATATACTATTGAAGAAATATCAGTAACAATTTCTACTTCAATAGGAATTGCCCTTGCTCCTAAAGATGGAAATTCTTTTCAGGAATTATATAAAAAATCAGATATAGCTCTGTATTATGTAAAAAATAATAAAAAGAATGGATATTCATTTTATAAGAGTTAGCAGAAATATTTTAAATATTCTATATTAAAATCAGATAAATAGGTTAAATGGTTATTACAATTTAACCTATTTATTTTTTTCAGTGTCTAAATTCTAGAAAAAAGAGGCAATTTTTGAAAATATATGCAAAAAGATAAATGATATATTATGGCATAAAAATTGCTTTATATCTAAATATAAAATTTTTGATATATAAAAGGAGAGAGTATGAAATATTGTTTTGATGAAAAAATTGATAGAAGTAAAAATCACTCAGCTAAATGGGCAGAATTAGGGAAAAAATTTGGAACAGATGATTTATTCCCGATGTGGATAGCAGATATGGATATAAAAACAGCTCCTGAAATAGTTCAGGCAATGAAAGAAAAAGTAGAGCAGGAGATATTTGGATATGTTTACAGACCAGATTCATATTACAAAAGTGCAGCAGACTGGCTTGAGAGAAGATTTGGATATAAAATATCTGAAAAAACTCTTATTCACAGCCCGGGAGTAGTACCAAGTCTGTCTATTCTTGTAAAACTTATGACTAATGAAGATGAAAAAATATTGATACAAACACCTGTATATTATCCATTTGCTGAAACTATAAAGGATAATAAAAGAACACTTGTAACAAATGAATTAGTAAGAGATGAAAATGGATATTATACAATGAACTTTGCTGATTTAGAAGAAAAACTTTCAGATGAAAAAGTAACTTTATTTATTCTTTGCAGCCCTCACAATCCAGTGGGAAGAGTATGGAAAAAAGAAGAGCTGGCAAAAGTTGGAGAACTATGTCTTAAATATAATGTAAGAATAATAGCTGATGAAATCTGGAGAGACCTTATTATGCCAGGTGTTACTCATACTCCATTGGCATCTATCAGCAAAGAGATCGAGGATATTACAATAACTTGTTTTTCACCAACTAAAACTTTTAATATAGCAGGGCTTCAAGCTTCATTTGCTACATTCCCTAGAAAAGAAGAGTTGGAAAGATTTGATCGTGAATTGGGAATACTTGATATAAAAAGAAATAATCCATTCAGCTTAGTAGCTTTTGAAGCTGCATATACAAAATGCGATGAATGGGTAGACCAGTTAAATGAATTTTTAAGTAGTAATATGGACTATACAATAGACTTTATTGAGAAAAGAGTTCCAGAAATAAAAATCTGTAAAGCAGAGGGAACATATTTACTGTGGCTTGATTTTTCAGCTTTAGGATTCACAAAGGAAGAGTTATCTGAATTTATGAAAAGAGAAGCTAAAGTAGCTATGGATGATGGATACTGGTTTGGAGATAATGGAATTGGGTATGAGAGAATGAATATTGCATGTCCTAGATATATGCTTGAAGAGGGATTGACAAGAATAGAGAAAGCAGTAAAATCTCTAAGAAAATAAAAAGATAAAAAATTAATAGAATAATATTGAGAGTAACTAAAATTATATTATATATAATAGTTACTCTCTTTTTTATAATTTTTTTGAATCATTGAGATAAGAATGGTACAATAGGGATATAATAATGAAAAAGTCGAGGGGTGGAGATGAGAAAAAAAGTAGCTATAGTAACTAATGCTAAAGAGGTAATAAGTGCATATGCGACTCAGCTTAAAACTCTTTTTGGAGATCTTGTGGAAACTGAGCTGTATAACTTTGAAGATGGAAGTGCCAAAAATATAAAAAAGACTGATCTTTATCTTATATCTACAAGTGCGTGTGAATTTTTTGATGATAAGTTTTTAAAAAATAAAAATGTAGTTATATGTGATTTGACTATAACAAAGGACAAGCTGGAATTTCTTAAAAAATTTCCTGAGGGAACAAGAGCAGTTTTATTTAATGTAACAGTAAAAATGACTTATGAAACTATTTCATGCCTATATCATTTAGGAGTAAATAATATAGAGATGCTTCCGGGGTATCCACAGATGAAAGAACTCCCTGATGCACCAATAATAATAACACCAGCAGAGACGGCTCTTATATCTGAGAAATATTTAGATAGAGAAATAGTTGATATAGGGCATAGAGTGCTGGATGCTAATACTATAATAGAAATAGCATTGAAATTAGAATATGAACATATACTTTATTATAAAGAGATAAAAGAATATCTGAAAACAGTGGCTTCAAATGATTTCAGTCTTAATGAGATATTGGAAAAAGCGACAACAGCAGAAAGCCAGCTTCAGATATTGCTGAAAACTATGGATATAGGAATAGTTGGAGTGGATAAAGACAACTATGTATGTGCCTGCAACGAGGGAGCAGAGAAAATTTTAAGCAGAAAGACTGCTGCACTTCTTGGAGAAAGGGTGGATATTTTCTTTCCCTCAATACCTTTTGACGAGGTAAAGAAAAGTAAAAAAGAGATAAAATCAAGACTTATAAAAATAAATGACCAGCCTATAAACTTAAATATAACTCCAATAGTGAGAGCCGATAACTATATGGGGGCATTTGCTTTTATTCAAAAGTTCCAAGATGAAGAATTAAAACAGCAGGAATTAAGAAGACAGCTTATGAATAAAGGGCATGTGGCTAAGTACAATTTTGATGATATAATTGGAGATTCCCTTCAGATAACAAAGATAAAAGATATAGCTAAAAAAATGTCTAAGACTAATGCAGCAGTATTGATAACTGGTGAAAGCGGTACTGGAAAAGAATTGTTTGCACACTCAATACATAATTATTCTGAAAGAAAAGACTCCCCTTTTGTAGCAATAAACTGTGCAGCTATACCAGAGAATCTTCTGGAAAGCGAGCTTTTCGGATATGAAGAGGGAGCTTTTACAGGAGCAAAAAAAGGTGGGAAGATAGGATTATTTGAATTTGCTCATATGGGAACATTATTTTTAGATGAGATAGAGGGAATGAGCCCTTCGCTTCAAATAAAACTGCTGAGGGTAATTCAAGAAAAAGAGATAATGAAAATAGGAGGAGATAAGGTAATAAAAATAGATGTAAGACTTATTGCAGCTACTAATGAAAATCTTAAATCACTTATGAAAGAGGGAAAATTTAGAAAAGATTTATACTACAGAATAAATACCCTCCCAATAATCATACCTCCTCTTAGAGAAAGAAAAGAGGATATATCTTTATTGATGAATAAGTTTATAAAAGAAATAGGAGGAGAATTTATATTTTCCAAGAGGGCAAAGGAAGCATTTGATTTCTATAACTGGGAAGGAAATATAAGGGAAATGAAGAACTATGCTGAATTTTTTTCCTATTTAGATAAAGAGATAATAGAATATGAAGACCTTCCAGCTGCCATCACTGATTATTTTGAAGAGGAATATCAGAAAGAGTCTGATATAAAAGAAGAGAGCAGTGATGAGGAGAAATTAAGAAAAAAAGCCGGCAGCAGATACAGCAGTTATATTTTTATTATGAAAAAAATAAAAGAGAGCAATATAGCAGGAAAATCTTCTGGAAGAAAAGGGCTGGCAGCAGAGTGTAGTAAAAATAATATCATTCTCTCTGAACAGGAGATAAGAAAAATATTAAAAGATCTGGAAGAAATAGAGCTTATAGAAGTATATAAGGGAAGAAAAGGAAGTGTCCTTTCAGAGAAAGGAAGAAAATTCATAAAATAAATAGGTTGAAAAAGGGTAAATAGGATTTTTCTATTCACCCTTTTTATTTTTTTAAAAGAATAAAATTGAAAATATATGTTCTTTTTTAGATTAAATAACAGCTCTTAATTTTTTTATTTTTTTGGCATAAAAATTGCTTTTATAATTAGCAATTAAAAAAAAATAAAATCAGGAGGTTTAATTATGATCGTTGTAATAGGAAGTAATTTATGTTCAGATACTATGGGAGCAGTAGCAAAATTAAAAGAGGAAGGAATGGCATTTGAATTTCATGATATCTCAGCTAACCTTGATTGTTTAAAAGAATACCTTGAGCTTAGAGAAAAAAGTCCTCTATATGCTCCAGTAAAAGCAGAAGGAAGAATAGGAATTCCATGTTTCATAAAAGAAGATGGAACTGAAACTATGGATCTAGACGCTATATTGAAAAAATAAGGAGAAGAAAATGCAGAAAAAATTGAATTTAGCTAATTTTCCAACTAAGATAGAGAAACTAGAAAAAATTTCAAAAGATTCAGGAGTAAATATTTATCTAAAAAGAGATGATCAAACAGGATCAGAAATATCTGGGAACAAAATCAGAAAATTAGAATATTCTATATATGAAGCAATAGAAAACGGCTGCGATACATTGATTACTTGCGGAGGGATACAATCTAATCATGCGAGAGCAACAGCAGCAGCTGGAATAAAACTTGGGATGAGAGCAATACTTGTATTGAGATCAGATGAAACACCAGAACTTGAAGGAAACTATTTCTTAGATAAAGTAATAGGTGCAGATGTAAGAATAATATCAAGTGATGACTACAGAGAGAGAAGAGCTGAAATTATGAAAGAGATTAAGGCTGAATCTAATGCTGAAGGTCACAAAGCATATATAATTCCAGAAGGAGCATCTAATGGAATAGGAAGTCTTGGATATTATTCAGCTATGGAAGAAATCAAAGAGCAGGAAAAGGAGCTTGGTATAAAGTTTGACAGAATAGTTGCAGCTGTAGGTTCTGGAGGAACTTATGCAGGACTTTGCATGGGAAATGCTGAATTTTTTAATGGAGAGAAAAAAATTACAGGATTTAATGTATGTGATGATGCAGAGTTCTTCAAAAAAAGATCTGAGGAAATAATAGAGGAAGCTCAAAAATATTTAGACAAGAGTATCATTGTAAAAGCAGAAGATATGGATATAATTGATGGATATGTAGGGATAGGCTATGCACAAAGCAGACCTGAAGAATTAGAGTTTATTCAAAAGACTGCTAAAAAAGAAGGGGTAATATTTGACCCAGTGTATACTGGAAAAGCTATGTATGGAATGATGAACGAAATAGAAAAAGGAACTTTTGCAAAAGGTGAAAATGTACTTTTCATTCATACAGGTGGCTTATTTGGAATATTTTCTAAAAGAGATCAGTTTAAATTTTAAAGTATAAAACAGCACAAAAGGAGAAAGACAATGGCAGAAAATAAGAAGAAAAGTGTGTGGGAAGCATATAGATTTTCCATTATATTAGTGGGAGCTATACTGATAGGAAGTTTAGTTGGAATAAAAATGGGACCTAAGGCAGTTATGTTCAAACCTTTAGGAGATCTTTTCATAAATGGTATGTTCATGGTAGTAGTACCATTGGTTTTTGTTACAATAAGTGGTTCAATATCAGCAATGAGTGATATGGCAAGATTAGGAAAAATTTTAAAAAGTCTTTTATTAGTATTTGTATCTACTGGAGCAGTAGCCGCTGTACTTGTATTGATTGTAGTAAATATTTTTCCACCAGCAAAAGGTGTAGTACTTAGTATGCCTGCTGCTGAAGCATTAAAACCATTTTCTACAGGAGGTCAAATAGTATCTGCTCTTACAGTTACAGACTTCCCAGAACTTATATCGAGAAAAAATATGCTTCCATTAATACTATTCTCATTAGTATTTGGAATGTGTGTAAATTCAATAGGTGAAAAAGGAAAGATAATAGCTGGAGGACTTGAAGCGTTGTCAGAAGTTTTCCTAAAAATAATTGGATTATTAATGTATTATGCACCTATCGGACTTGGAGCTTATTTTGCTGCCTTAGTAGGAGAGCACGGAAAAGAACTTCTTGGATCTTATGCAAGAGCATTGGCAATATACTACCCTCTATGTTTTGTGTACATGGCTACAGCTTTCCCAGTATATGCATATATTTCTGGGGGAATGAGTGGAGTAAGAGCTTTAAAACATGTTATATCTCCAGCAATTACTGCTGTTGCTACTCAAAGTAGTATAGCGACTCTTCCAGTAAACTTAGAAGCTTGTGAAAATATAGGTGTACCAAAAGATATCAGAGAGATAGTACTTCCAATAGGAGCTACTGCTCACATGGATGGAACTGTACTTAGTACTATATTAAAAATATCATTCCTGTTTGGAATATTCCAGATACCATTTGCAGGTGTAGGAACTTATGTAAGTGCAATAATGCTTGCAATAGCTGGTGGAGTAGTAATGTCAGGAGTGCCAGGTGGAGGACTTATTGGGGAAATGTTAATCGTAACTATGTATGGATTCCCACCAGAAGCATTCCCTATCATAGCTACAATAGGATATCTTGTTGACCCTCCTGCTACAATGATAAATGCAAGTGGAGATACATTAGCATCTATGCTTGTAACTAGATTCGTAGAGGGAAAAGACTGGATGAAAAGAAACTTAGGATAATAGATATAGGTACCCTTAAATATAGAGAGGCAGACAAAAGTTTGTCTCTCTTTTTGTTTTGGGAGAAAATTTAAGAAATAAGTATTTTTCAAATTTTAATTTGAAAAAAGTTAAATTTTGTTACAAAAATTAAAAATAATTGAATTGTTTGAATAAAAATGATAAAATAAATGTGAGAAATTTATCTGAATATTGAAAGAGGTGGTTATATGGAAAGTGTAGTAAGATTGCTGGAAATAAATATTCAAAATATAAAAAATGTAAAAAATGGAAAAGTTGAGCTGTTAAATAATAATATAAAAAAAAGTTTAAAATTGGAAGCTGGAGATGTATTGGGAATATATGGACAAAATGGCTCTGGGAAAACAGCAGTAGTAGATACTTTAGGAATATTAAAAACTATTTTAAGTGGAGATTCTTTAGAGAAATCTTTGAAGGAGTTAATTACTGTAGAAGAAAAAGAGTGTATATTATTTTTTAAATTTTATATAGAAACTTTAGAGAAAAAATATATTGTGGAGTATGAAATAACAATAGAAAAAATAGAAGAAAAAATTCAAATTTCTAATGAAGTTATAAAGTATATTCAATTTGTTGATGGAATATGGGAGAAAAAACAAACTTTAATAGAAGTTCCATATAACAAAGAAATCATTAAACCTAAAAATAGATTTAAAGATATACTTGCAAATAATGAACATAAAATAAATATTAAAGTGGCAGAAGGTATAGCAAGAAAACTAAATATTTCCTTTATTTTTTCTTCTGAAGCTAATGAAATAATGAGGAATATATATGATCCTAAGAATGATTTGTTAGTTATTCTTGATATCTTAAAAAAGTTTGGTAAAATGGATTTGTTTATTGTGTCGAATAAAGAGATAGGAATGATAACACTGAACTTATTGCTGCCATTAAAAATCAAAAGAAATGAAGCTGCTGGAAGTATTCCTATAAATATAGGGCAATCAGAAAATCTAATAATAAATG
This sequence comes from Fusobacterium ulcerans, assembly GCF_003019675.1. Taxonomy (NCBI): domain Bacteria; kingdom Fusobacteriati; phylum Fusobacteriota; class Fusobacteriia; order Fusobacteriales; family Fusobacteriaceae; genus Fusobacterium; species Fusobacterium ulcerans. The sequence goes on from NZ_CP028105.1 coordinate 2,825,536, forward strand.
AAAAAATTTTTGAAGATGTTAAAGATACTATAAAAGAAATAAATATAGTTTTAAAAACTATTATACCAGAACTTCAGCTGGAATTATTTGAACAAAGAAGAGAGCTGGCAAATGATAATGAAATAAATATTGTGGCAGAATTAATAGCAGTAAGAGATAAGAAGAAAATTCCTTTAAGAAATGAATCAGAAGGGATTAAAAGAATTGTGTCTATTTTAGGAGTCATAATAGCTGTATATCATGAAAAAAATATTTGCCTTGTAATAGATGAATTTGATTCTGGAATATTTGAATATCTGCTTGGAGAAATATTGGAAATTTTATCATCAGAAATTAAAGGACAGTTAATCTTTACTTCTCACAATCTTAGAATTCTAGAGAAAATAAATAAAGAAAGTATTTTATTTACTACTAGTAATCCTGAAAATAGATACATAAGATTTAAGTATTTAAAACCAAATAATAATTTAAGAGATATGTATCTTAGAGAACTTATAGTACAGGAACAGGAAGAAGAATTATATAAAGAAACTAATACCTATGATATAAGAAGATCCCTTTATAAAGCTGGTGAGCTTAATGGCAAAAAGAGGTAAGAAAATAATATTATTTTTAGTTGAAGGAATGTCAGATATGGTATCTTTAGAGCTTATACAGAAATTAAATACTAGTAAAGATATTAAATTTCAGATTACCAGAGGGGATGTGACAACTAAACCTGGAATTAAAGTTCAAAATTGTATACTGAAAGTAAATGAAAATATATCAGATTTTTTGAGAGATTCTAAATTAAAAAAACAAGATATAATTTCTATTATTCACATTTTAGATACAGATGGAACCTATATTCCAGATGAAAATATAACTGCTGAATCTTCTTTGGCAGGATTTGTGTATACAACAGCAGGGATTAAAGGACCTACAATAGAAGCTGTATCAGAGAGAAATAGAAGTAAAAAAGATGTACTGGAAAAATTATTAAATACTTCATCTATTCAAGGAATTCCATATAAATTATATTATATGTCTTGTAATTTAGAACATGTATTGTATGATAAATTGGAAATAGTAAGTGATGATGAGAAAAGAAGTTTATCAAATGAATTTGCAGATAAATTCTATGGAAGAGAAAGAGAATTCATAGAATTTATAAATAATCCGATTTTTAAAGTTGAAGGAGATTATAAAGGAACATGGGACTTTATAAAACAAGGTTTAAATTATGTAAATAGATATAGTAATTTCCATTTATTTTTTGAAAATGATTAAATAATAATTGAGAGTAGCTCATAAGCTTAAAATTTAATTTAGCTTTTGAGAGACTCTTTTTTTATTACAGAAAATTAAAAATATAAAAATTTAGAATAAAATGTTTTTTGAGCATGAAACTATATAATCTACAAGCATTTGACTTGAAATTATTATTGAAATAAGAATTCTATTCATCCATATTTTCCAGTCAAATACTGGAGAATTAAGAATGCATATTTAATTTGAAAACTAGATTTAAAAAAAGATTTAAAAAACTTCTTGACTTAGAGTGAACTCTAGGTGCTAGAATTATAAAAAATAGAAAAAGAAATTTTAAAAACAGAGAAGATTTTAAATTATAAGATTGACATTTAGAGAAATAAGGAGGAAGATATGAAAAAGATTATACCTGCATTTATTTTATCAGCAGCAATGGGCTTAACAGCTTATGGTGCTTCAGAAGTTTTTATGACAAAGGATATAAGTTCAGAAGGATTGATGAAAGTATATGAAGCATTAAACAAAAAACCTACAGGTAAAGTGGCAGTAAAAATAAGTACTGGAGAGCCGGGAGGACATAATTTTCTTTCTCCTGATTTGATAAAAAAATTAGTGACAGATGTAAATGGAACGATAGTGGAATGTAATACAGCTTATGGGGGAAGCAGATCAACTACAGCTATGCATATGCAGGTGGCAAAAGATCATGGATTTACAGCTATAGCTCCTGTAGATATTCAAGATGCAGAAGGTTCAATCAGCCTTCCAGTAAAAAATGGAAAACATTTAACAGAGAATTTAGTAGGCTCTCATTTTAAAAATTATGATTCCTATATAGTGATTTCTCACTTTAAGGGACATGCTATGGGAGGATTTGGAGGAGCTATAAAAAATATCTCTATTGGAATTGCTTCAGCTGAAGGAAAAGCTTTGATACACAGTGCAGGAAAAAGCAGAACGAACCCTTGGGGAGGAGCACAAGATCCATTTTTGGAGTCAATGGCTGAGGCAGCAAAAACTGTATCAGATGAACTAGGTGGAAATATGCTTTACATAAATGTAATGAACAGACTTTCGGTAGATTGTGATTGCAGCAGTAATCCAGCAGAACCAGATATGCACGATATAGGAATACTAGCTTCCTTTGATCCAGTAGCTTTAGATAAAGCATGTGTAGATCTCGTATATGCAGCACCTGATGGAAAATCTCTGATAGAACGGATAGAATCAAGAAATGGAACTCTTACTTTAAAGTATGCAGAAGAAATAGAATTGGGAAGCCAGCAGTACAGTCTGGTGAATGTAGATAACTAGTGATAGATAAAATTCTTTAAAAGGTTGAAGTTAAAATATCAAGGATAAAAGGAGAGGTTAATATGGAACAAAAAAAATTAGGATTTGGATTTATGCGTTTACCATTATTAGATAAGGAAAACCTTGAAAGCATTGATTTTGAACAATTAAATAAGATGGTAGATAAGTTTTTAGAAAAAGGATTTACTTACTTTGATACTGCATATATGTATCATAATTCTAAAAGCGAGATAGCATTGAGAGAAACTTTAGTAAAACGTCATGATAGAAATACATTCACAGTAGCTTCAAAATTGCCTACTATGATGTTAAAAGCTGAAGAGGATCTGGAAAGAATATTTAATGAACAGTTGGAAAAATGCGGAGTAGAATATTTTGATTACTATCTTCTTCATAATCTAGGAGTAACAAATTATGAAACAGCTAAAAAATTTGATGCCTTTTCATTTGTTTTGAAGAAAAAGGCAGAGGGAAAAATCAAAAAAGTGGGATTTTCTTTCCACGATACAGCTAACCTATTAGATGAAATACTTACTGCAAATCCTGAAATGGAATTTGTACAGCTTCAGATTAATTATTTAGATTGGGAAACTGAAAGTATTCAGTCAAGAAGATGTTATGAAGTAGCTCAAAAACATAACAAGCCTGTAATTGTAATGGAGCCTGTAAAAGGTGGAGTTTTGGCAAATGTACCAGAAAAAGCAGAGAAAATGCTTAAAGAATATGCACCGGATATGTCAGTAGCATCTTGGGCTATTCGTTTTGCTGCCAGTCAAAAAGATGTAATGATGGTATTGAGTGGAATGTCTGAAATGTCTCAGCTTGAAAACAATACAGACTATATGGCAGACTTCAAACCTTTTACACAAGAAGAGTATGAGTTAATAGATAATGTAGTTAAAATAATTTCTGAATCTATTGCTATACCATGTACAGCCTGTCAATATTGTGTAGAGGGATGTCCTAAAAATATAGCTATCCCAAGCTATTTCTCTCTATATAATAATGAAAAGCAGTCAATAGTAACTGGGACTTTTTCTTTACAGAAACTATATTATACAAATCTAAGTCAAAATCATGGAAAAGCTTCTGATTGCATAGAATGTAAAAAATGTGAAAAAGCTTGTCCTCAACATATTGAGATTGTAAAAGCTTTAAAAGATGTAGCAAAAGCTTTTGAATAATTACTCATAAGGATGTTTTAAAATAGATTATTTAAAAGAGTAAAGACTTACTATATGAAATTAAGTAAATTTTAGATATTTTTTAATCTTCATATGGGAAATGATAAAAATCTTTTGTAAAAAAGTTTAGAAATAAGGAGATAAAATGGAGACACATGAAATATTATCAAAATTAAAGGAAGATAAAATTTCCATAGAAGAAGCAGAGTTATTACTGCGTAGACAGCCTTTTGAAGAAATGGGATTTGCCAAGCTGGATACTCATAGGAAAATAAGATCAGGCTTTTCAGAGGTAATTTTTTGCAGTGGAAAAACTGATGAACATCTTCTCCAGATATTTGGAAAACTATATGAGGAAGATGGGGAAGTTCTTGGAACAAGAACTTCAAAAGATCAGTATGATATGATAAAAAAAGTGTATCCAGAAACTGAATATGATGAAGTATCGCATATAATAAAAATTGAGAAAAAAGATAAAAAGAAAATAGGAAAAATAGTTGTCTGCTCTGCTGGGACAGCAGATATTTCAGTAGCAGAAGAAGCAGCTAAAACAGCAGAATTTTTTGGTTCAAATGTCATAAGACTATATGATGTTGGAGTGAGTGGAATACATAGACTTCTGTCAAAATTAGATATAATTCAAAGTGCAAACTGCATCATTGCAGTAGCTGGAATGGAAGGAGCTTTGGCAGGAGTTCTAGGGGGATTAGTAAATAAACCTGTAATAGCTGTTCCTACATCAATAGGATATGGAGCAAATATGAAAGGACTTTCAGCACTATTGACAATGATAAATTCATGCTCAAATGGAATAGCAGTAGTCAATATTGATAATGGATTTGGTGCTGGATATATAGCTACACAAATTAACAGACTAGGGGAGGGAAGATGAAAAATACATTGTATTTAGAATGCTACAGTGGAATCAGCGGAGATATGACAGTAGCTGCTCTATTGGATTTAGGTGCTGATAGAGAGGTGCTGGAAAAAGCATTGAAATCTCTTCCAGTAGATGGATTTGAAATTAAAATCAGCAAGGTAAAAAAATCAGGACTGGATGTATGTGATTTCAGTGTAATCTTAGATAAAGAGCATGAAAATCATGATCATGATATGGAATATCTTCACGGAGATCATGTACATACTCATGACCATGAGCACGAAGAAGAGGAACATACCCATGAACATGAAGAGAACCATCATGGTCATATACATTTGCATGAGAAATCTCATCAACATGGACGTGTGCATCTGCATAAAAAATCTCATAGCCACACTCATGTACACCTTCACGAACATTCTCATCAGCATGAACACAGAACTTTGACAGGAATATTACATATTATTTCCCATGCAGATATTACTCCAGAAGCTAAGAAGATTGCAGAGAATATTTTTACAATACTGGCAGAAGCAGAGGCAAAGGCTCATGGAGTAGAACTTGATGAGGTGCATTTTCACGAAGTGGGAGCAGTGGATTCTATTGTGGATATAGTTGCAGTGGCAGTTTGTCTGGATAATTTGAATATTACAGATGTAGTATCAACAGAACTTTATGAGGGATACGGATTTGTAAGATGTCAGCATGGAGTGATACCAGTTCCTGTACCAGCAGTGGCAAACATAGCTGAAAAACATGGACTTTCTCTTCATATTACTAATATTGAGGGGGAACTTGTAACTCCTACAGGGGCAGCCATAATAGCAGCTATAAAAAATATAGATAAACTTCCTAAAAAGTTTTCTATTGAAAAGATAGGTATAGGAGCAGGAAAAAGAAATTATGAGAGACCAAGCTTACTTAGAGCTATGCTCATAAAAGATAAAGCTTTTGAAGATAATAAGATTTACAAATTAGAAAGTAATATAGACGATTGTACTGGAGAAATGCTTGGATATGTAATGGAACTCTTATTCAAAGCTGGAGCAAGGGATGTTCACTACATACCAGTCTACATGAAAAAGAATCGTCCTGCTTACCAGTTAAATGTTGTATGTCTGGAAAAAGATATAGAAATTTTAGAAAATATAATTTTTGAGGAAACAACAACAATAGGGATAAGACGTATTCCAGTAGAGAGATCAGTATTAAAAAGAAGAATTGAAAAGATAAGGACATCTCTAGGAGAAGCAGAGGTAAAAATCTGTATGTTAAATGGAAAAGAGAGAGTATATCCTGAATATGAAAGCATTAAGAAAATCTGCTCTGAATATAAAATGAACTTTCAGGAAGTATATCAGCTGATTCAGAGAGAATATAAAGAAATAAAGGGGTAAAAATGAAAACATATGAAGAGAAATGCAGCTATTTGCAGAAATTAATGGAAAAATATACACAGGAAAATGTTGTTGTGGCATTTTCAGGTGGAGTAGACAGCAGCCTTCTTCTTAAAACTGCATGTATAAATGCTGTAAAAAATGGAACAAAAGTCTTTGCTGTTACAATGCATACTACTCTTCATACAATGAATGAAATAGAAAGCTCAAAAGAAACTGCTGGAGAAGTAGGAGCAGAGCATTTAATAATAAGTGTTGATGAATTAAAAGAAGCTGGAATAGAGAATAATCCAGTAGAGAGATGCTATTTGTGCAAGAAGTATCTTTTCCAAAAGATGAAGGATAAAGCTGAAAGCTTGGGAGTTAAAATTATTTTAGATGGAACAAATGAAGATGATCTCCATATGTTCAGACCGGGATTGAAGGCATTGAAAGAGCTGGAAATAAAAAGTCCATTGGCAGAATCAGATTTTTCTAAGACCGATGTAAGAAAACTTGCAGAAGAGTATGGACTGTCAGTGTCTAAAAAACCATCTACTCCATGTCTTGCTACAAGATTTCCTTATGGAAGCAGACTGTCATATGAGGAAATGAAGAAAGTAGAAAAAGGTGAGGACTTTCTTAAAAATTTAGGGCTATACAATGTAAGATTGAGAATACATAATGACATTGCTCGAATAGAAGTAGATAAGGAAGATATAGTGAAAATAGTAGTATACAAAGAAGCAATTATATCTTATCTAAAAGAGTTGGGATATAGGTATATCACTCTCGACTTAGAAGGATTTCGTTCTGGAAGTATGGACTATTTTTTAGAAAATAAGAGGGAGGGATAATTATGCATATGGCAGATGCATTAATTGCACCAACAGTAGCTGGAGCTATGTATATCTTTTCAGCAGGAGCTGCAAGATATTCAATGAAAAAGCTCAGCTTGGAAAATGATCCTAAAAAAATTCCATTGATGGGAATAATGGGAGCTTTTGTATTTGCTGCCCAAATGATAAATTTTACTATTCCGGGAACAGGCTCTTCAGGACATCTATGTGGAGGAATGCTTTTATCAGCAGTACTAGGTCCCTATGCAGGGTTTTTAACAATGATAGGAGTTTTATTTATTCAATGCCTTTTATTTGCTGATGGAGGAATATTAGCTTTTGGTGCTAATGTTTGGAACATGGCTTTTTATGGGTGCTTTATTGGAGCTATGATCATATGGAAATATACTATGGCAAAGGGAATAACTAAAAAGAAAATTATTTTTGCTTCTGTACTTGGTTCTATTTTAACTCTACAGCTTGGAGCTTTTTCTGTAACTTTGCAGACGCTAGCTTCAAATATTACAGAGCTTCCATTTGCAGTTTTTGTTTCAACTATGCAGCCTATCCATCTGGCTATTGGATTGGTGGAAGGATTGATTACAGCATCTGTACTGTGTTTTGTGTATGAAGCAAGACCAGAACTTTTATGGAAAGGAAAGGACATATCACTGGAAAAGGAAGGAAAAGTATCGTATAAAAATACAATAATTATTTTAGCAGCAGCAGCTTCTGTTATAGGAGGGCTGTTATCATTAATGGCTTCTTCACATCCAGACGGACTGGAATGGTCTATTGAAAAAATAGCTGGTTCTACAGAATTAGCTTCATCAGGAATAGCATATGAAGCAGCTGAAAAAATACAAGGAATAACAGCACTGTTCCCAGATTATTCTTTCAAGGGTTCTGAATCAATTTTAGGAACATCATTCTCAGGAATATTTGGTGGAATAGCAGTAATAGTTTTGTGTATTGTCAGCTGCTATCTCTTCAATTTCTTCAAAGGAAAATCTGAAAATGAGTAAAGTAAATGAGGCAATACATACTATACACTATCTGGATAGAATGTCATTGCAAAATAAATGGATTAATAATATTCATCCATTAGCTAAAATGATTGTCACTTTCTTTTATATATATGCTTTAATATCTTTTCATAAGTATGATTTAATTAGACTGCTGGGAATGAGTACATATATATTTGCTGTTTTTATTTTGGGAAATGTGTCATTAAAACAAAGCATAAAGCAGTTGAGAGCAGTTCTTGTAATTGTATGCGTTATTGGAATAGCCAATCCTTTTTTTGATAAAAAAGTCCTTATAGATATAGGTACAGTGAAAATTACTGGTGGAGTAATATCTATGATGACATTGATGATAAAAGGGATACTGGCTGTTCTTGCATCATATTTTCTTATAGTTGTAACTTCTATAGAAGAGATATGTTATGCTTTGAGAATTATTCATGTTCCAAAAGTATTTGTGACCCTTGTGCTTCTTATTTACAGATATATTATTCTCTTTCTAAAAGAAGTAGAGAGAATGACACTGGCATATGAGCTTCGTGCCCCAAACCAAAAGGGAATACATATAAAAGTATGGGGATCTATGGTTGGAATGCTCCTTTTACGAAGTATAGACAGAGCCCAGATAGTTTATGAAAGTATGCTGTTAAGGGGATTCGATGGAGAGTTTAAAAGAAAACCTTCTAAAGAACCCTTGATGAAAAGTTATCTCTACTGCATATTTTGGATTGGGGTAATAGGAATTTTGAGATTTTATTAAAATTATGTGGAGGCATAAATGGAGAGAATAAAAATAGAACAGCTTACTTTTTCCTATGGAGGATTTAAAGAAGTTCTCTCAGATATCAACTTAAAAATATCTGAAGGGGAAACAATAGGAATCATAGGAGAAAATGGGGCTGGGAAATCTACTCTTTTAAAACTGATAATAGGTCTGCTCTCTGATTATACTGGAAAAATAGAAATAGATGGAACAGAGGTAAAGAAATCTACTTTATCAGATATACGAAAAAAAATCGGCTATGTATTTCAGGATTCTGACAGTCAGCTTTTTATGTCAAATGTATATGAAGATATAGCCTTTGCTCCACGTAATTATGGATATTCAGAGGAAGAAGTGGAAAAGTGTGTTGCTAAAGCTATGGAAATGGTCAACATAGAAAATCTCAAAGACAGAATGATTTATCAGTTGTCAGGAGGGCAGAAAAAACTTGTTTCTCTCGCTACAATTCTTTCAATAGAACCAGAAATCATATTATTTGATGAGCCTTCTGTAGCTCTTGACCCTAAAAATAGAAGAAATTTGATAAATATTTTAAACTCCATAAAGGGTATAAAGATAATTGCTTCTCATGATTTAGATATGATACTTGATACTTGCAACAGGGCAATTCTCATATCAAAGGGAAAGATAATAAAAGATGGAAATACAGAAAATATATTGTCAGACAAAAACTTGCTGGAAGAGAATGGTTTGGAACTTCCCCTATCTTTTGGAAGAAAATAAATAGCCAAACAAAAAATTTTTTGATAAAAGTTCTTTAGTTTAAAGAAAGGAACTGATTAGAGAAAGATTTGAGCAAAAGAAAAAGCTTGAAATAGCGTATTAAATATAGTATTATTTACTCAGGTTGTTAATTTAATGTTTGTTTTGTGAAAAAATGAACAAGAGAAGATAACTTGCATGAATGTGTTTACTCCAAAAACTACATTCTTACTTCTTAGAAAAAATATAGTTTAGAAAAAGAGAAGCTATTGTAAAAATAGCTTCTTTTTTTGTTGTAAAAAGATAAAATCTGAAAAATAAAAAAGGAAAGTTTTATTTATTTCTAATGACCTAAATATCAATCCCTGTTTGTTCACAATGAAAAGATGTTGTGAATAAAGTAAAAACAGAAAATAAAATCAGGGTATTTGATAACTATTTTTGAATTGATAAGAAATAAAATTTAAATAATGGAGGTAAAAATTTTTTATGAAAAGGAAGATTTTAATCTTATCTGGGCTCATACTTTGGAGCTTATGTGTTTTTTCGAAAGATTTGGATGTAGGAGTTATATTTGATAATAATTCAAATTTTTCTCAAAATATAAAGGAACTCCTGCAAAAAGAACTGGATAAAGATTTTTCAAAGACAGGATATATTCCTAAAATATCCAAGGTGAATTATCTTGGTAAAAATAATTTGGAGCAGGTATTAAAAGAAATGAGCAGAGATAAAGAACTGGATTCTATCTTTGTATTCAGCAGTTCAAAACTTGGGAGTTATAAGGAATTAAACAAAAATAAGCTGTATTTTTTCCCATTGAATTTTGAAAAAAGTCAAAAAGCTGTACCTAAAAATGTGAGCTATATCTATGGAGAATTAAATCTAGATAAAGGAATAAAGATAATAAAGGAAATACCGGGGGTCTCTGAAATAAATATAGCTGTATCTAATTTATCTGACAATGATATGAAGAAAGTGGGAGAAAAGTATCAAAATAGTTCTGTCAGAATAAATATTCAAAAAGCCACTAGAGAATTTTTAGAGGAATCTGAAAGAGAAAATGTTCCCACTCTTTTAGCTGATTATGAAAATTCTTTAGATAAATATGCTTTCATGGGCTACAACATGAATGATGAACTTGGAAAAAGAATTAAAGCTTCTGTACTAAACTATATTTATTTTAAAACAGGAGATGGAATCAGCAAGATAGAAAAAATAACTTCTCCAGAGGGAGAACTCTTTTACAATGAAGAGGTTGGAATACAAATTGGTTACAGTCTTCCTCTAAGCGTAATGCAAGAAGTATCAGTTATAAATAAAAAGAAAGTGGAATTAAAGAAGTTAGATTTAAAAAGTGCTGTAGAAATTGGATTGAAAAACAACCTTGAAATTCTGAAAAAGAATCAGGATCTGACAACAAGCAAATATGATGTAAATGTAAGTAATTCATATAGATTACCTCAGTTATCAGCAAATATAGACGGAACATTTCTGGATAAAAAGAGTAATGATGTGGTATTTAACAAAGCACAGCAGAACTCAGCAAAATCATATTTGCAGCTATCTCAAGTGATTTATAGTGAGCAGCTGAATACAAATGTATATCTTTCAAAATTGGCTATGGAAAGCAAGAGGTCTGATCTGGAGCAGCAGAAGCTGGATATTATTTATTACATATCTTCTACTTATCTGAATATTCTGCAATTAAATGCACAGTTGAAAATACAGGAGAGCAATTATGATCTCCTTAAAGAAAGTCTGAAAATAGCAAATATAAATTATAAAGTAGGAGCAGGGGGAGTACAGGATATCTACAGATTGGAATCAAGTGTTTCTGAAGCTTATTCAAATATCGTCTCTGTAAAAAATCAGATAAGGCAGTCAACTATCCAGTTAAATACTTATCTTGATCTTCCTAAAAATCAGCAGTACGCTTTTGAAGAGCTGGAAAATATATCAAGATATTTTGTATTCAATAGAAATTTCAGCAGTTTCTTTGTAAACAGTGAAAAAAATGATGCTATTGAGCAGTTCCTTTTTGAAGGAGCATTAAAAAACTCTAATAATCTGAATATTATAGAAAATGAGATAAAAGGAAAGAAAAGGGAATATTCATCAGCAGGAAGAGAGAGAATAATTCCTAAAATAGAAGCCTTTGCTCAATACAATAAAGACAATATGATAGAGCCATGGGGGAAAAATAGAAATTATCCACCTAATGGTGAAGATGAATATTGGCAGGCTGGTGTGAAGATAACTCTTCCTCTTATTTCAGGAGGAGAGATACACTATAAAAGAAAATCTCTTCAAAGTGAGATAGATTCATTAAACTATACTAAAAAAATAACAGAATCTCAATTATCACAGGCAGTGTCTCAATCTTTCAATGAATTTCTAACTAACTATATACAAACCTATACTTCTAAACAGGCAGCAGAAGCAGCAGAAAAAAATATGAAGATAGTAAAAAATCTTTATTCAAATGGAAGTATAAATATTACAGATTTTTTAGATGCTCAGAATAATGCATTGTCTCAACGTTTAGAAAATACAATAAAAAATTATAGTCTTCTGAACTCTATATTAAAGTTAGAAAATCTATATGGAAAATCATCTCTGACAATGGCTCAAAATGAAAAAGAGCAGTTGAGGAATCAATTATCCAGCATTTTAAAGGAGTATAAATAATGAAAAAGCAAATATTAATAATATCAATTTTAGCATTGGCAGTAAGTGCCTGTGGAAAAAAGGAACAGGAATATAAATATGACATGGCTGTAAGACCTGTTGTATATAAAATTGCAAAGAAAACTGATGAAAACATTCCTAAAAATTATGTGGGAGTGATAAAATCCCAAGCGTTATCAAGCCTTAGCTTCAGAGTATCTGGAACTATTGAAAAAAGGACAGCACAGCTTGGAGATCATGTAAAAAAAGGAGAAGTATTGGCAGCTCTTGACCCAACAGAATATAAAGTAAATTATCAAAAAGCTCTGGCAGAACTGGAAAAAGGAAGAGCAGGATATACAGAAGCAAGGTCAAGCTATGAAAGAGCACAGGCTTTATATTTAGAAAACAGTATATCAAAAGCCAGTTATGATAATGCAGTGGCTTCATACAGATCAGCAGCTGCAACAATGAATGCTTTAAAAAATAGTGTTGATCTGGCAAAAATTCAACTGGGATATACAGAGCTTAAGGCTCCAGCAGAAGGAACTATTGGAGAGGTAAAAAGTGAAGTTAATCAATCTGTAAGTCCGCAAACTCCAGTATTTATATTGAATACTTCTGGAGATAAAACAGTAGAATTTAATGTTTCTGAAACAGCAGTACCTACTTTGAAAGAGGGAGAAAAGGTACTGGTAACTATAGATTTTATTCCAGGAGCACTTATTACTGGGAAGATAACTAATATAGGAACTGTATCAAATGAATTTGGAAATACTTATCCTGTAAAGGCTAAACTGGAAGATGTTCCTGAAAATGTGAGAGTGGGAATGACTGCAAATGTACTTTTAGAGTCTAAGGAAAAAGAGAATATAACAGTTCCATTTGAAGCAATATTAAAGGATTCAGAGAACAGACCATATGTTTATATAATCACTGATATAAATGATGAAATAGGACATGCTGATAAAAGATTGGTAAAAACTGGAGAGATAAATCAAAATGGGATAGAGATACTTGATGGGGTACAATCTGGAGAATATATAATTATAAAAGGAGTTTCACAGATTCAAAATGGTCAGGAAGTTTCTCTGTTGGAAGGAGTGAAAAATTAGATGAAACTTACAGATGTAGCTTTAAAAAACAAAGTAACTACCTATCTGATATTTATAACTCTTCTTTTGGTGGGGTATATGTCATATGAAAAGTCAGAAAAATCAGAGGATCCGGGGTTTACAGTAAAGGTAGCTCTCATAACAACTAACTGGCCGGGGGCGACTTCTAAACAGATGGCTGATTTAGTAAGTAAAAAGATAGCAGATCAGATACAAAATATAGAAACTTTGGATTATGTAGATTCAAAAAATATACCGGGGCAGTCAAATGTTTATGTAAATATTAAAAGCGGAAACAGAGATTTAGTTCCAATCTGGCAGGAGCTGAGGAACAGAATAAATACTTTTGTTGTACCTGCTCTTCCAGAGGGAGTGCAGACACCAATAATTAATACATATTTTGGAGATATATATGGTACACTCCTCACAATAAGCGGGGATAGTTATTCCTATGAGGAACTGTATAAGACAGCTGAAAATCTGAAAGCGAAGCTTCTGTTTTCAGTGCCGCAAATAGGAAGAATAGATATAAGTGGAGTACAAAATGAAGTTATCTATGTAAAAGTGGATAATGAAAGGCTTTCACAATCTAAAATATCAATGAGCAATATAATAGAAACACTTCAAAATGTCAATGTAATAGAAAATGGAGGAGATGTAGTATCTGATGATTACAGAATAAAAATATCTCCAACAGGAAATTTTAAAAATATAAAAGATATAGAAAATACTATAATAACAGATTCAAATGGGCAAAATGCTATTTATCTGAAAGAAATAGCCAAAGTGGAAAAAACTTATCAGGATCCTTCTGATTATATGATTTCATATAATGGAGATAAAGCTATAACATTGGGAGTATCTCTTGGAGATAAAGAAGATGTCTTGGTAATGAGCAAAGGAATAAAAAGTGTTTTGAAAGACTTTAAGAGTAAACTTCCCATTGGAATAGAAGTTGGACAGATTTATTATCAGCCGGATCTGGTGCAGGATAAAGTAACTTCTTTCATAGCTAACTTGGTGCAGGCAATAGTGACAATAGTAATTGTAATGCTTCTATGTCTGGGACTTCGTTCTGGATTAATAGTAGCAGCACTGACACCAACATCTATTGCTTTCACTATAATTGGATTATACTATCTCGGCTATGGAATAAATCAGATAACACTGGCAGGTTTGATAATTGCTCTGGGAATGCTGGTAGATAACGCAGTAGTGATGTCGGAAAATATAATGGTGCTGATGCAGGAGGGGAAAAGCAGGATGGATGCCTGTCTGGAATCTGGTAAAATGCTAGCTGTTCCTCTTCTTGTAAGTTCTCTTACTACAATAGTAGCCTTTTCTCCCATTATATTAAATAAAGAGAATATGGGAGAATATGTAGGACCTCTTACAATAGTTGTACTCCTTGCACTCCTTGGTTCTTGGCTTATTAATCAGACCCTTATTCCGTTACTGTGTTATGATTTTCTGAAAGTAAAATCTGGAAGCAAGCAGAATATGGATTCCAAGCCTTATCTTATTTACAGAAAAGTTCTTACAACATTGTTGAAGAATAAAAAGATATCTATATGTGCAACCATAGGAGCTTTCTGCCTTGGACTTGTACTTTTAGGAGTAGTACCTAAAAACTTTATGCCGGATTCTACAGACCCTGTAATGTCTACATATATAAGAATGCCAAAAGGTACAGATATCAATCGTACAGCAGAAGTGGTAAATGACTTAAATGAATTTATAAAGAAAAATTACAGTACTGGGGAGCAGGAACCCCTTTCTCCTTCTTTGTGGAACTATATAACTACTGGAGGTACAGATAAAAAATATAAGAAACAGGGAATATTGAGCTGGGGAATATTTATAGGGGGAGGAGCTCCTAAATATTCTACAAGTTATCAGCCTGAAACAAGGCTTCCAGAATATGCCTATGTAATGTACAATGTCACAGACTATAGAATAATAAAAAAACTAAGTTCTGAAATTAATCTATATATGCAGAGTAAATATCCTGGAATAGATATAACTACTAAAGGTATGGGAAGCGGAGTATCTTTAGAAAAAGATTTAGGATATGTATTTGTTTCAGATAATGTAGAGCTGCTGAAAAAAGTATCAAAGGAATTTGAAGAAAAAATAAAAACAGTAAAAGGTATAAGAGCTGTAAGCAATAACTGGGGAAATGATGTTCCTAGAATAACAATAAATATAAATCAGGAAAAAGCTAAAAAAGCTGGTCTGTCAAATAGTGTAGTTGGAAAAACTCTTCAATTTATATTACAGGGAACAAATGCCACTGTATATAGAAATTTTGAAGCTCCCCCAAAAAGTACTATTATTCCTGTAATGCTTAAAGGGAGCAGATCATATAAAGATGATATTACAAATATAGAGACTATACAGTTTATGACTCCATCAGGAGTGTCAGTACCGCTTAACCAGATAGCAGATATTAAAGTGGAATATGTTCCAGACTTTGTGTATACAAGGGATATGTCATATGGAATAGAAGTAGATGCTGGAATACAAGATGGATATACTCCACCAGAAGTGAATGATGAAATAATTCCGTGGCTCACTGAAAAATTAAAGGAGTGGGGTCCAGAGATTAAATATTATCCAGCAGGTATAATGAAAACTTCTTCTGAAAATGAGGGAGCATTGTTTCAAGCTGTTCCAACAGCATTACTTGTTATGTTTTTACTGGTAATAGGACAGTTTAATTCTGTAAAAAAAGGATTGTCAATAATGCTTGTAATTCCTTTATCTATACCAGGGATAGCAGTAGGACTTTTATGTACAAATACCCAGCTTGGATTTATGGCTATTATAGGAATAATTTCACTGGCAGGGGTAGTTTTGAATCATGCTATTATTCTTGTGGATAAAATGACTATAGAAAAAGATGATATAGGAAGAAATGATCAGGATGCAATAGTGTTTGGATGTCAGTCAAGATTGAGACCAATATTTTTAACAGTTGCCACTACACTTATGGGGCTTATGCCTCTGTATTTCTTTGGAGGACCTTTGTTTCAGCCTTTGGCAGTAGTATTGATATTTGGGCTGGCAACTGATACAGTACTGGCTCTTGGAATAATTCCTGTAATATATGCACTATTCTTTAAAGTAGATTTTAAAGATTATGTCTATGATGGGAAAAAATTAGAAATGGAAAGTAAAGAATAATAAAACAGGTGTTGATACTTTTTTAGTACCAGCACCTGTTTATTTTAAGATATTTTTATTAATTTGATAGAGTTGGTAGTTCCAACTTTAAATATAGATTCTCCACAGTTTGCAATTATAACATCATCTTTTGTAGCCAGTTTCAGATCTACAGAGACTTTTTCTGCTAATTGGAAGAATGAATCCAGACTTTCAGGCTGTCCGTCAATGAAAGGAGTGATTCCTCTTACAATAAGAAGCTGATTAGCAGTTTTTTCATTATTGGTAATTGCTACAATTTCAGCTTTTGGGAAATATCTTCTCATATCTCTGGCTGCTCTTCCTGATTGAGTTGCAACAACTATAACTTTTGTACCAAGAGATTCACTTATTTCAGCAGTACCCTTAGTAACAGCAGTAGTGATTGTCATATTTTCTGTAAAATAATTTTTCTTAGAAACAAGGGGATCGATTTTTTCAGATATTCTAGTCATTACTCTAACTGCTTCTACTGGGTACTTACCATTAGCAGATTCTCCAGAAAGCATGATACAATCAGTTCCATCAAGAATTGCATTAGCCACATCATTTACTTCTGCTCTTGTAGGTCTAGGATTTTTAATCATAGAATCAAGCATTTGAGTGGCTGTAATAACTACTTTACCAACAATATTACACTTTTCTATCATCATCTTTTGAGCAATAGGAACATCTTCAATAGGAATTTCTACTCCAAGATCTCCCCTTGCTACCATGATACCATCTGAAACTTTTAATATTTCATCAAAGTTGTCTATTCCTTCCTGAGTTTCTATTTTAGATATTATAAGAATATCTTTTCCACCATTTTCATCTAATACTTTTCTTACATCTTTTACATCATCAGCTTTTCTAATAAATGAAGCAGCTACATAATCAACACCTTGCTGGCAGCCGAAAATAAGGTCGTTTTTATCTTTTTCAGATATAGCAGGAAGACTTACTTTAGCTTTTGGAAGATTGACACCTTTGTTTTCTCCAAGCTCTCCATTATTTAAAGCTATACATATAATTTTATTTCCAACGATTTCTTTTATGCTGAATTGTAAAAGCCCATCATCAATAAGAAGTTTCTCTCCTATTTTAACGTCTTGTATAATATCCTCATAAGTAACTGCTGCTATTGTTTCATCACCAATTACAGATTTGTCAGTAGTGATAATAAATTCCTGTCCAGCCACTATATTTACATTTTTTCCATCTTTAAGTTTAGTAGTTCTTATTTTAGGTCCTTTAATATCAAGCATAAGAGCTGCTCTGATACCTGTTTCAGCTTGAGCTGCTCTGAAATTATCTATTTTTTCTTTGTGTTCTTCATAATTTCCATGAGAGAAATTCAATCTCATCATATTCATTCCTGATTTAAGAAGTTCTTTTAGAGTTTCTTTTGTTTCAGAGCTTGGTCCAATGGTACATATTATTTTTGTTTTTTTCACAATGATACCTCCTGAATATATCTTTTCTTCTAAAAAGTTATTTTTATGATGAATTTAAAATACTCTTATATTATACCCTTAATCTTAAAAATTTACAAAATATATATGAAAATATCTTGTCAAAATACAATTAATATTATATTATACTAGAATCTAATATATTAAAATATCTAAGGAGGAAATGATGAAAAATTTATTCAAAAAAGTTTTATTGTTGATGGTGCTTTCAGCTTCAGCAGTTTATGCACAGGTTAAAAGTGTAACTGTACCATCACATTCAGTACCAAAGCAGCCTATAATAATTCAAGGACCTATGCCTATTGAAGCTCAAAATTTAGCTGCAAGACTTGAAAATGTAAGAGAGGAAAGAACAGGAAACTATATTTTCTACATAGGAACATTAGAAGGATATCCTGTAATTGTTACTAAAACAAGCAAGGGAATGGAAAATACTGCTGCTGCAACTGCTATTGCAATAGAAAGATTCAAGCCAGCAGCTATAATAAATCAGGGAACTTCTGGAGGACATGACAAGTCTTTAAATGTTGGAGATATTGTTCTAGGAAAGAGAACATTCAATGCTGGAAACTTTAAAACTCTAACTAAAAATGAAAAAGAGGGAAGCAATCCTTTTGAATGGCTGCCTATGGATGTAATGGCTTCTGAAGGAAGTGCTGGAGAAGGTACAGATGCAGAAAAAGTTCGTTATTACGAAGGAAATCCTATGCTTTTAAAAGCTGCAAATGCAGTAAAAAGTCAATATAAAAGAGGAAAAGTTGTAGAAGGGACTGTGGCTTCAGCTAACTTCTGGAATAATGAAATTGACAGAATAAACTGGCTTCATGAAGAGTTTGGATCAAGTGTGGAAGAAATGGAAGCTGCCAGTGCTGCTTTGATTTGTGAAGCATACAAGGTACCATTCCTTACAGTTAGAGTTTTATCAAATAATAAAACAAATGGTGGAAAATATGATCCTAGCACAGCAAAAGATTGTCAGGATTATGTAGAAAAAATAGTTAAAGAATATATAAAAATGCTTGAAAAATAATATTGATAATATAAAATGGATGATCCCAAATCTAAATTAAATTTTAGAAATTGGAGTCATCCATTTTTAAGTTTTAAATGGTTTTCCATAAAAGCATATTATTTTCAAAAATAACATCAGCTTTATTGTTATCTCTTAGCCACGAAAGAAAAGAACGAACTGTACTTCCAACTAGGACATACTGCTCAAAGTTCATTGTAAGTCCATACTCGTTAAATACTTTTTGCAGGATAGATTCAAAATTTGTAGGTTCAGCACAAAATTCCAATAACTTATCAGCTACTTCAAAGACCTTTTTTCTATTCAGCGATACAAGCTCTTTTATATCAGTCATAACTTCTGTATGAGCTGGAATGTAGATATCAGCTTCCATATTTTCTATAAGATCAAGAGTATCTAAAAAAGCAGCAACATCATAAATAAAAGTTATCTGATATTTTTCAAGTACAGCTTTACTGCTGATACAGTCAGCAAGAAATACTACATTATCTGGAGTACGCAATCCTATCATATGAAAAAAATGTCCCGGAAGGTGAATTACTTCTAACTCTTTTGGGAAATTCGTATCACTTATATCAAGAGCATCACTTTCATTAGCCATAAGAAATTTATGACGAAGATCTCTAGGAGGATACCCTCCATAGAGAAAAGAAGTCTCAAGAATAGGATGTTTAGTAAAAGCAGTTTCTATTCCATTGGAAAATATCTGGCATCCAGTCTGCTGTTGAAGATAACAGTTTCCACCAATATGATCAGCATTAGAATGTGTATTGACTATAGCTTTAAGATTCCAGTTGTTTTTTTCAAGTATCTGTCTGACTTTTCTTCCAGCATTTTTATCATTTCCACTGTCTATGAGATATACATCATTTTCATTGACTCTGTAAAGTCCAATTTTTGCTGGAGATTCTATATAATAAGTATTCTTTCCCACTTGTATCAATTCATACATAACATCATCCTCGCTTTGTAATTATTCCTAAGTAAAATATAGCACAGAAGAGACAGCTAAATCAAGGAATCATTAATTTTGATATTTTATATATAAGAAAATGTTATTCGAATATAAAAATATATAATTTTATTTTATCAATGCTTTGTGCTAAAATTAACTTGAAAATAAGTAATAAAGTAAATTATATAGATGGAGGAATAATATGGATTTCAGAATTGACAAAGAACATGAGGATTTTATTTTAAAAGTAAGAGAGTTTACAGAAAAATATGTAAAACCAGCAGCAGCAGAGGTAGATAGAAAAGCAGAAGCCCCAATGGAGAATTTAAAAAGAATGGGTGCTGAAGGATTGATGGGAATCCCTTTTGATAAGAAATATGGAGGAGCTGGACTTGATACAAAAGCATATATATCAGCTGTAGAAGAACTTTCAAAAGGTTGTGCTTCAACTGGGGTAATTATGTCAGCTCATACTTCACTATGTGCATGGCCCATATATCAATATGGAAATGAAATGCAGAAAGAAAAATATCTGGTACCTTTAGCAAAAGGTGAAAAGCTAGGAGCATTTGGATGGACAGAATCTCAGGCAGGAACAAGAGTGACAGCAGTATTAGATGGAGATAAGTACATACTTAATGGAAAAAAGGTCCTTATAACTAATGCACTTGAAGCAGAAATATTTGTAGTATTTGCTAAAACAGATATGGAAAAAACTGAAAATAATTTGTCAGGATTCATAGTAGAAAAAGGAGCAAAGGGATTTACAATAGGAGAACCAGAAGATAAAATGGGAGTAAGAGGTTCATCTACATGTGAGCTTATTTTCGAAAACTGTATAGTTCCTAAAGAAAACCTACTGAGAAAAGAGGGAACTGGATTCAAAATTGCTATGTGTACACTGAATGGTGGAAGAATAGGTGTAGCAGCTCAAGCAGTGGGACTGGCTCAGGGAGCATTAGATGAAGCAATAAAATATGTAAAAGAAAGAGAAGTCAATGGGAAAAAAGTATCTCAATTTCAACATACACAATTTTTGTTAGCTGATTTACAAACAAGAATAGATGCAGTGAGACTTTTGACATATAGAGCTGCTGATACAAAAGACAGTGAAGGAGAGTATGCTCATATGGCATCAATGGCAAAATTCCTTGCTTCAAAAGTTGCATTAAAAGTTACAGAAAAGGCAGTACAGCTCTTTGGAGGAAATGGATATTTGAAAAAATACCCTGTTGAAAGAATGTTGAGAGATGCCAAAGTCACAGAAATATATGAAGGAACTTCAGAAGTTCAAAAAATAGTTATAGCAAATTGGATGGGAATTAAATAATCAAAAATAAGTGTGAAAAATAAAAATTAAAAAATATTTATAATAGGGAAAAACTAAAAAACAGATATGTAAAAATTGAAAAAATATATTGAGATTTTCAAAAAAAATCTATTGATAAAATTTATTTTTATAAAATAATTATAAAAAATAGGAGGAATACTCCTATTTTTTTGTTGTCAAAAAAAGGTCGATTTTTGCTTGTGTACTAAATAAACGAACAAAATGCTTTTTTGAATTTTTGTAATGTAAGATTATTTCTAAAGTATGTTTATCAATGGTTTCATTAATATTTTTAATAGAATTATTTATAATCTAAAAAAAAGTGTAGTAAAAAAAAATGAACTTTGACTATTCTGTAATTTAAATTAAATATAATAATCATATATAATATATTACTTTCATCAATAAAAAAGTGTTGACTAAATATGACCGTAGTATTATACTTGAAACGTATTAGAGTATGAAGTTTTAGAACTTAGTATATCAATTTTAAACACAAGCAACTGTTTTATGTTGTATTGAGATTGAAAAAGTAAGTTATAAAAACATTGATTTTAATTAAAATATCAATCAGTAGAATTTAAAATGTGAATGATTTATTAAATCAGGTTGATACCAAGGAGGAAAAGTCATGGCAGTAACACTAGAAACCATCAAAAAAGCAAAGGAAACTATCGAGCATTCGATAAAAAGAACACCTTTAATAGAGTGCCCTACACTAGAGAAAGAACTTGGAGGAAAAGTTTTATTCAAGCTTGAAAATCTTCAAAAAACTGGATCATTTAAATTAAGAGGAGCTTTAAACAGAATAGCTAACTTAACAGAAGAAGAAAAGAAAAAAGGAGTAATAGCTTCATCAGCTGGAAACCATGCACAAGGAATAGCTTTAGGAGCAACAGCGCAAGGGATAAAATCAACAATAGTAATGCCAGAAACTGCACCAATAGCAAAAGTAGCAGCAACAAAAGGATATGGAGCAGAAGTAGTATTATGCGGAAGTGTATATGATGATGCTTTTGCAAAAGCATGTGAGATCCAAAAAGAGACAGGAGCAATATTCCTACACCCATTTGATGATGACTATGTAATCTCAGGACAAGGAACTATTGGATTAGAAATATTAGAAGATGCGATAGATATAGATACAGTTCTTGTTCCTATCGGAGGAGGAGGAATCCTTGCAGGAATAGCAACAGCAATAAAATCTATCAATCCATCAGTGAGAATAATCGGAGTAGAATCAGCAAATGCTGCATCAATGACAGAAGCTTTAGCAAAGGGAGAATGTTGTGAAGTATGTGCAACACCAACAATAGCAGATGGAATAGCAGTAAAAAAAGTTGGATGCAAAACTCTTGAATTAGTAAAACAATATGTAGATGAAGTAGTAACAGTAACAGAAGATGAAATAGCAAGAGCAATATTATTTTTGATGGAAAAAAGTAAAGTAGTTGCAGAGGGAGCAGGGGCAACACCTTTAGCAGCGATACTTGCAGGAAAAGTTGAATGTAAAGGTAAAAAGACTTGTGCAGTAGTATCTGGAGGAAATATAGATGTAAACCTTATTGAGAGAGTACTGAACAGAGCTTTAATCAATGCAGGAAGAAGATATGAATTTAAAGTAAAAGTACATGACAGATTTGGAGAAACTGAAAAATTATTAAGTTTGATAACTCAAAATAGAGCAAATATACTTTTCATAACACAAAGTATGTATAATGTAGAATTAGGAATCACAATGCAGGAAGTAACACTTGTAATAGAGTGTAGTGACATGGCTCATAGAGATGCTGTAAAGGCCAAAATTATAGAAGCAGGATATGACATTCACTAATAAGAAAATATAAACGGGTTAATAAAAAGTAGGTAATAAAAATCAGTATATAAAAAAATAAAAAGGGAAGTGGAAATTTATGAAAAAATTAGGATTACTACCAAAACTGATACTAGGTTTGATAGCAGGTATCATAATCGGGAAAATTGGATTTGTACCATTATTAAGAATAATGATGACATTTAATGGATTATTTGGAAACTTTTTACAATTCGTTATCCCATTGATAATCTTAGGATTCGTAGCACCAGGTATTGGAGACTTAGGTAAAAAAGCTGGGAAATTACTAGCAGTTACTACAGTTCTTGCATATGGTTCAACAATCGTATCTGGATCATTGGCATTCTTCACAAACTCTATCTTACTTAGAAAGATACTTCCAGCTGGAGCAGCTTTAGCAGAAGGAAGCCATCCAGAAGCAGGACTTTTAACTGGATATTTAACAGTTGATATGCCTCCGATCATGGGAGTAATGACTGCATTACTTATGGCATTTATCATTGGTATTGGAATTGCAGTAGTTGAAGGAACAACACTTAAAAACTTCATGAATGAAATCCAAACAATAGTTGAAAAGATAATAACTAATATTATTATTCCATTCTTACCTCTATATATAGCTGGTATCTTTGCAAATATGACTTATGCTGGAGAAATAGTAAAAATCATGTCAGTATTCGCAAAAGTATTTGGAATAATAATAATTCTTCACTTTGTTATCCTATTAATTCAATATACAATAGCTGGAACTTTAGCAGGAGCTAACCCGCTATTATTAATAAGAAAAATGCTTCCAGCATATTTCACAGCTATAGGAACTCAATCATCAGCAGCAACTATTCCAGTTACTCTTAACCAAACTAAAGAAAATGGAGTAAATGAAGGAATCGCTGACTTTACAATTCCATTATGTGCAACTATCCACTTATCAGGAAGTACAATTACTTTAGTAAGCTGTTCAATGGCAGTAATGATGTTACACGGAATGCCTATTACATTCTCAGGAATGTTTGGATTCATCCTTATGTTGGGAGTAACAATGGTAGCAGCACCAGGAGTACCAGGTGGAGCAGTAATGGCAGCACTTGGATTATTAGAAAGTATGTTAGGATTTGGTCCTGAACTTACATCTTTAATGATTGCACTTTACTTAACTCAAGATAGTTTTGGAACTGCTTGTAACGTAACAGGAGATGGAGCTATTGCTATAATGGTTAATAAAGTTGCTGGATTTAACTTAATAAAAAGAACTAAGAAAGAAACAGTAGAGGCATAATAATATTACTAAAATATTATAATAAATACTTAAAGGAAGGTAATTATGAAAGAAATTTTTGAAATAAGATGGCATGGAAGAGGAGGTCAAGGAGCTAAAACAGCTTCTTTACTATTGGCAGATGCAGCATTCAGTGGTGGAATGTTCGTTCAAGGGTTCCCAGAATATGGACCTGAGAGAATGGGTGCTCCTATTACAGCTTACAATCGTATCTCTAAAGAAAGAGTTACTGTTCATTCTAACATTTATGAACCTGATTTCGTAGTTGTTGTTGATGAAACTCTTATCGAAAGTGTAGATGTTACTAAAGGTCTTAAAGAGGATGGAGCTATCATTATCAATAGTTCTAAACCTGCTTCTGAATTTAAAGCTCTTTTAAAAGGATACAAAGGAAGAGTATGTACTTGTGATGCAAGAACTATTTCTGAGGAAACTCTTGGTAAGAACTTCCCTAACACTCCTATGCTTGGAGCAGTAGTAAAAGTAAGTGGAGTTATGGAAGAGAAAGCTTTCCTTGAAGCAATGGAAAACTCTTTTGCGCACAAATTTGCAAGTAAACCAGAAGTACTAAAAGGAAATATGGCTGCATTAGTACGTTCTATGAATGAGGTGAAAGAATAATGAAAAATAAAGCTGGTGTACCAATTACTGAAGATATTAGCTGGAGAGATATAACTCCTGGTGGAGTGGTTTATGAAGCTGGAAGTGCTCAGCACTTCAGAACTGGAGACTGGAGATCAATGAAGCCAGTTCTTTTGAGAGATAAATGTATTGACTGTCTTTTATGTGTTCCTTGCTGCCCAGATTCAGCGATACCTGTAAAAGATGGAAAGAGATTAGATTTCGATATGGATCATTGCAAAGGATGTGGAATCTGCGTTAAAGCATGTCCATTCAAAGCAATAGAATTGATAAAAGAGTAGTTCGGAGGTAGAATTAATGAGTATAAGAGAAAGAATGTCAGGAAACGAAGCTATTGCAATAGCAATGAGACAAATAAATCCAGATGTAGTGCCTGCTTTTCCAATCACTCCATCGACAGAAATACCACAATATTTCTCTCAATATGTTGCTGATGGTTCAGTAGACAGTGAATTTATTCCAGTGGAATCAGAGCACAGCGCTATGTCAGCTGCAATGGGATCACAGGCAGCAGGAGCAAGAACTATGACTGCTACTTCATCATGCGGACTTGCATTGATGTGGGAAATGCTTTATGTAGTATCTTCAGCAAGATTACCTGTAACTTTAGCTTGTGTAAACAGAGCCCTTACAGGACCTATCAATATCAATGCAGATCATAGTGACTCTATGGGTGCAAGAGATGCTGGATGGATTCAGCTATATAGTGAAACAAACCAAGAAGCTTATGATAATATGCTTCAAGCTAACAGAATAGGAGAGCATCCAGATGTTCAGCTTCCTGTAATGGTATGTCAAGATGGATTTATCACAAGCCACGCTGTTGAAAATATAGAATTATTAGAAGATGACAAAGCTAAAGCTTTTGTTGGAGAATACAACCCAGAAGATTATCTTCTAAATGCAAAAAGACCTACAGCAGTAGGACCATATGATATCGTTTCTTACTATATGGAACATAAAGTAAGTCAAGCTCATGCTATGATGAATGCTAAAAAAGTAATTCTTGAAGTAGCAGCAGAGTATGAAAAACTTACTGGAAGAAAATATGGACTATTTGAAGAATATAAATTGGACGATGCAGAAGTAGCAATAGTAGTTATCAACTCAACTGCTGGAACAGCTAAAGCAGCTATAGAAGAAATGAGAAAAGAAGGTAAAAAAGTTGGACTTCTAAAAATCAGAGTATTCAGACCATTCCCTATGGAAGAAATAGCACAAGCGCTTAAAAATGTAAAAATGGTAGCAGTAATGGATAAATGTGAAGGATTCTCAGCAGCTGGAGGACCAGTTTTTGCAGAGGTAAGATCAGCACTTTATGACTGTAGCCCAAGACCTAAAATGATCAACTATGTATACGGACTTGGAGGAAGAGATATAACTGTAAATCATATAAAAGAGATCTTTAATACTCTATTGGCAGAGAAAGATCAAGAAGTAAAAGATACATATAGACATTTTGGTGTAAGAGGGTAGGAGGAAAGGATATGGCATATAATTTCAAAAAAGAAATGGAAAAACCTGAAAGACTTACTGGAGGACACAGAATGTGTGCAGGGTGTGGAGCACCAGTAGCAGTAAGAGGAGTATTAAGAGCATTAAAAGAGGAAGATGAGGCAGTAATATGCAGTGCAACAAGCTGTCTTGAAGTATCAACTTTCCTTTATCCATATACAGCATGGAAAGATTCATTTATTCACTCAGCATTTGAAAACGCAGCAGCAACAATAAGTGGAGCGCAGACTGCATACAAAGTATTAAAGAAAAAAGGTAAAATAGACGAGTCATATAAATTCATAGCTTTCGGAGGAGACGGAGGAACTTACGATATAGGATTCCAATCACTTTCTGGAGCAATGGAAAGAGGACATGACATGGTTTATGTATGTTACGATAACGAAGCATACATGAATACAGGTATCCAAAGATCATCAGCGACACCTATAGGAGCAGATACAACTACAACTCCAATAGGAAAAGAAAGCGCTGGAAAACCACAAGGAAGAAAAGATCTTACAGATGTAATATCAGCTCACAATGTAGCATATGTAGCTCAGACAACATTTATAGGAAACTTTAAAGACCTTCATGAGAAAGCAGAAAAAGCAATCTATACAGAAGGAGCAGCATTCCTAAACATATTAGCACCATGCCCAAGAGGATGGAGATATGAAGGTGAAGACCTAATGGAAATGTGTAAATTAGCAGTAGAAACTTGCTACTGGCCACTATTTGAAGTAATAGATGGAGAATGGAAATTAAGCTACAGACCAAAAGTAAAACTACCTGTAGAAGAGTTCTTAAAGAAACAAGGAAGATTCAAGCATCTATTTAAACCACAAAACAGACACATCATAGATAGAATTCAAAAAGATGTAGATTTGAAATGGGAAAGACTTCTTAAAAGATGTGGAGAAGAGCTTTAATTAAATATGAAATATTGTCTGCAAACAATAGAACCTATACAAAGAGCTGCCTTTTTGGCAGCTCTTTTGTTAAAATAAATAAAGGGAATAAATATTTATTTTAGAAAAAGAAATTTTTTGAAAAATTAAAAGTATGGATATTATTAACAATGAATGTAAATTTCATAGAATTGATAATTTTAATTATAATTTATTAAGAAATTTTATTAAAAAATTCTTGAACAATTTTGAAATAAAGGATATAATTGTTCTTGTAAAAAAACTATACTTATGTAATTTAGATAAAAAGGAGATATATGACATATCTAAAAATATTTTGGGAGGAGTTAATGAAGAAGCATATTTTGCTGAAGACCAATATAATACTCTGTTTGATAATATTTGCTGGTTTTTTAGGAATAACATCAACAAGTTATAATACTTATAAAAAGGTATTAGAAGATGATGTTGAAAATATTTCAAAACTTACTTCATCAACTTTATATTCAAAAATAGATGGGAAATTAATAGAACCTCTTTTTGTAGCCCAAACTATGGCTAATGACACTTTTTTGAAGAGCTGGCTGAAACATGAAAAAGAAAATATAAATAATAATGAATATAAAGAAGTCGTTGAAGAATACTTATATGCTATCAAGGAAAAATATGGATATGATTCTGCATTTCTTATTTCTGCTGGAACAAATATTTATTACTTTTATGATGGAATAAATAAGATAGTTAATGAAGAGAATGAACATGATATATGGTATTATAATTTTATAAATAAAAATAAGCCATATATGCTGAATATAGATTATGATGAAGTAAACAATGAAACTCTTACAATATTTGTTGATTGTCGAGTAGAAAATAAAGAAGGAAAACTTTTAGGGGTAGTAGGAGTAGGGATTAAAATGGACCATCTTCAAAAGCTTTTGAAAAGTTATGAAGATGAATTTGATTTAAATGCTTTTTTGACTGATAAAAATGGTTTGATAAAAGTGGATACAGACTCAGAAAACATAGAAATGGTAAATCTTTTTGAAGATGAAAAACTCTCTAAAGTAAAATGTGATATTTTTACAGAGCACTCAAATGCCAAGATTCATTGGTATGGAAAAAATAAAATGTGCAGTTGTTTAATTGTGCAGTATATACCTAATCTTGAATGGTATTTAGTAGTAGAAAAGAACACTCAAGTTATAAGAGATTCTTTTCATTCTCTTCTTAAAAAAGATATAGCTATATCTTCCTTAATACTTGTATTGCTGATGGCATTAAGCAGTTATATTATCAAACGATATAATCATAAGCTTTTTGTACTTTCAAAAATGGATGAACTTACAGGGCTTCCAAATTCAGATGCTTTGGAAATGCGTTTTCTATTGGAAGAAAATAAATGGGCAGAAAAAGGAACTATATTATTCTTACTTGATGTAGATGATTTTAAAATTATTAATGACACTAAAGGACATATATTTGGGAATACTATTTTGACTAATATAGGAGAGATAGTTGGTAAAATGACTAAGAGCTATGGAATGAGTGTGAGATGGGGTGGAGATGAATTTGTTGGAACGATATCTCTTCCACTGGAAGAATCAAGAGTGCTGATAGAAGAAATAATGGAGGAAGTTTATAAAACATGCCTTAAAGATGGATGGAAAGTTACATTAAGTATAGGAATAACTGATATTAAAAAAAATAGCAAATTAAATGATTTAATTGAAGAAGCAGATAGAGCTATGTATTTTTCTAAATGTTCTGGAAAAAATAAAATAACTTACTATGAAGATATAAAATAAAAATTATATAAATAATGATAGTACACTAAAAATATTAGAGATAATCTATATTTATGGTGTACTTTTTTATTTTAAAAAGGATATAGAAAATTTGATTAGAATACCCATTATGTGATATAATGGCAGAAGAATAAGTGGAAACCTGTAACTCTGCCGCCGGGTAGAGCATGAATCAGGCGTTCGATTTCACATCTTTAGGCCTTAGTAGATGTGAATAATCGGACGCTTTTTTATTTGGAGGTAGAAAAATGGAAAAAAATATTGTACTTAAATCTTTTGTAAAGTATGTAACGTTAAATGTAATGGGAATGATAGGGCTGTCCTGCTATATTCTTGCAGATACCTATTTTGTTTCCAAAGGAATGGGAACAGATGGATTGACAGCTTTAAATTTAGCTATACCCCTTTATACTTTTATTAATGGAACTGGATTAATGATAGGGATAGGTGGAGGAGCTAGATATGCAGTATTAAAAGCTAAAGGAGAGAATGACAAAGCAGACAGTATTTTTACTTATTCAATAGAAATAGGAATTTTAATTGGTTTGGTTTTTTTAACTGTGGGGATATTTTTAGGAGACAAAATAAGTTATCTGCTAGGAGCTGATAATGTAACTTTTAAAATGACAAGTATATATCTTAAAACAATTATGACTTTTGCTCCTTTTTTTATATTGAATAATATATTTTTAGCATTTGTAAGAAATGATGGTGATCCCAAACTTTCAATGACTGGAATGCTTCTTGGAAGTTTTTCAAATATAGTACTAGACTATGTCTTTATATTTCCTTTAGGAATGGGAATGTTTGGAGCTGCTTTTGCAACTGGATTAGCTCCAGTCATCAGTATAGGAGTTATGTCTGTACATTTACTAAAGAAAAGAAATCAGTTTCATTTGAAGAAAGAAAAATTAAATATACATAAAGTTGTTGAATTATGTGGAACAGGAGCTTCTTCATTCATAACTGAAATATCTTCTGGAATAGTGTTGATTGTATTTAATATAGTAATATTAGGATTGAGAGGAAATACAGGAGTAGCAGCGTATGGTGTAGTGGCTAATCTAGCTTTAGTGGTGATTGCTATATTTACAGGAGTAGCTCAGGGAGTACAGCCGTTGGTAAGTAAAAGCTATGGAAGTAAGAATAAAGAACAGCTTTACTATATTTTAAGATACTCTATGATTCTATCGGTTGTTATTGCTGTATTTGTCTATATTGTGGTATTCTTTTCAGCAGATAAGCTAGTTTCCTTTTTTAACAAAGAAGGAAATAGAGAACTTTCAGCTTTAGCTGTAAATGGGCTTCATATATATTTTACAGGATTCTTATTTGCAGGAATCAATATAATATCATCTGTATTTTTCAGCTCAATGGAACATTCAAAGACAGGTTTTATAATTTCTATCACAAGAGGATTTGTAGCTGTAATCCCAGCAGTATGGCTGCTCTCACATATATTTGGAATGATAGGAGTGTGGATGTCTTTTCCAATAGCAGAAATGATTGCATTATCATCAGTAATTTACTTCATGAATAACTATAAAAAACTTTTTAGAAATTAAAATATCAAGGACAGTATGCTATCTATAAAGCAGCTGTCTTTTTTATAAAAAAACTATTGACATTAAAAAGAGTTAGTACTATAATTATATTGTGCATATGCACAAATAGGAGGTTGTATGCCTAGAGGAAAAAAGAGAAGATGCTGTAGAACATTAGAAAATGAAACTATATTTAAACCAACAGGAATACCATTGTCAGAGATGGAGATAGTAGAGTTGGAATTAGATGAATTAGAAGCAGTGAGATTGGCTGATTATGAAGGAAAGAGTCAGATAGAAACAGGAGAGATAATGAATGTATCCAGAGGAACTGTACAAAGATTATTAGCTTCTGGAAGAAAAAAGATAATGGATGGATTTTTACATTCGAAAGCAATAAAGCTAAAAAATACATATTCAAACTATACAGATGAAAAAATAGAAAATGGAGATGATGAGAATGAGTAACGAAATTTTAAGAGTGGGATTTTCAACAAATGACGAGGTAATGTTAGAAGGGCACTTTGGACATTGTGAAAAATTTGCAATATACACTATTGAAAATGGAAAAGCTGTAAAAAAAGAAATCGCAGTAGCACCAGAACATGCACCAGGAGTATTCCCTAAATTTATAGCTGAGCAAAAAGTAAATGTAGTTATTACTGGAGGAATGGGTCAAAGAGCTATTGATATGTTAAAAGCTAATGGAACAGAAGTTATACTGGGAGCAAGTGGAAAAATAGAAGATATATTGAAAACATACCTTGAAGGAAATCTTGTTTCAAATGGAGCTGCTTGTGCACATCACCATCATGATCACCATGAGGAGCATAACTGCAAGCACTAATATAATTATTTGAAATATCCAGAAAATAAAATAATTAATTAAGGCAGAGAATTTTTTCTCTGCCTTTTTTTGCTTTAACAAATAATAAAATTTCTTGAGAGAAATCTTTGCCTTTTTATTTATCTGTCATTCATTTTATTTTTGATCTCGTAGAGATTCTTAATCTTAAAGAATCTTTTAATTAAATATAGTATTTAAGGTATTTTTTATAAAGAAAATTAAAAAAATTTTAAAGGAGTTGCCTCAAATTATTTGAATATATACATTAGAACGACTGTTCAAATTTAAGGAGGTAAAAATGAAAAAAATATTTTTCTCAATGCTAGTTGTACTATTTACTGCTTGTGGAGGTGCCAAAGATATAACAGTGGACAAACTTTCTTTTGAAAAGAAAAGTGACACTTTCTCATATAACATTACAGTTCCTCAAATAAAAGGAACTGGGAATAAAAATATAGAAGAATTAAATGAGGAATTGGCATCTGATGCAAAAGCTCTTATTGCTTCAATAGAAAAAGGAGAGGAAGATACACCTGAATTTTATGAGGAAGGATTTGAAACTTTTGATAACTCATTTGGAGTGACTTCTATACTTATGGGATCATATGGAATTTCTAAAGGAGATGCAAATGGTTATGGAGCATCTCAAAGTATCAATGTAAAAAACAAAGATGGAAAACTTATTACTTTTGATGATGTTTTCACAAAAGAGGGAGAAGCATATTTAAATGAGCAGTTAAATGCTATGGTTCAAGGTAATAGCGACAGAGTAGTTTTAAATTCAAATGGAGATAAAGTTACAGTATTCTTTGATGAGCCAGAAATAAATATCAGAAATGCCTCTATGTATTTTGAGCTTGATGATATATGTTTCCTATTTGAAGAGTATGAATTATCACCAAAATCAGAAGGAAAACCTGTAATAAGATTCCCTAAAACAGAAATTCAAAGCTTCTTACAAAAATAGATATTATATAATATTAACAAACTCTTATGAAATAGGCACCTGCATTGTGGGTGCTTATTTCTTTTTTATAAATAAAAAAGCTGTAGAAATTTTTCTACAGCCTAAATTACCTTATACAAAACTAGAATGGAAACTCATCGTCATCATCAAAAGGAACATCCTCTGCTTCTTTTACAGATGGCTTAGGAGCTGATGCAGGAGCAGCTGCTGCATAGTCATGAGGCTCATAACCAGCAGAATCTCCAGAACCTTTAGCTTCTAGGAATTCAATATTTTCAACAAGTACATCATAGCTTGTTCTTTTTTCTCCGTTTGCTTCATATCTATTCATTTGAAGTCTTCCATTAACTCCAACTTTTCTACCTTTTCTTAAATACTCACCTATAAGTTCAGCAGTTTTTCCAAAAGCTACACAGTTGATAAAATCAGCTTCACCTTTTTGGAATGGTCTATCTACTGCAAGTGAAAATCTAGAATAAGCTTTCCCGCTTTGTCCAAATTTTAATTCAGGATCTCTAGTTAATCTTCCAGTTAAAACAACTAAGTTCATTTAATAACCTCCTAATATTTTTACCTATATGATATAATTATATCAGAAAAGTGCTCTAAAAACAATTTGATATTTAAATAAGTTTTTACGACTGGCAACAAAAAAAATAAAAAAAATTCAGTCTTAATTTTTCAGCTTTATAGATAAAAAATAATGAAATGTCCATTTTATTGAGGTTTAGAACAAAAAAATAAAAGGAAATTTCATTTTTTTATGAATACCTAAAGTGTAAAACGTGAAGAAAGATTTTGATAGGAAGCAGGCGTACCTGTTTTAAATAATTTTAATTACAAAAAGGAGTGGGCATAATGACAGAAAAAGAATTTTTGACTTTATATCAAAAAAAGAGAGGATTAAAAAGTTTAAACGAAGCTAAAGAGAAAGTAAATATGTTCTGGGATACATTATTTGAAGCATTGGAAGAAAATGAATCAGTAAGTTTTAGAGGATGGGGAGTATTTGAAAAGAAAGTAGTTCCAGCTAGAAGAATAATGAATATAAACACTAAAAAAATTCAATATTCAACACCTAGAAAAACAGTTAGATTCAGAACAGGAAGCAATCTTTCTTTGAGGATCAATGAAGAAAAGAAAGTAGACTAGCAGAAATAAAAACAGGGCATACTAAAGCCCTGTTTTTTTCTATCAAAGAAATAAAATAAACTATTTTTATCTTGTCTTATTGACAAAAAACCATTAAGGTGCTAGAATTTGGTATTAAAATTCTTTAATTCTAAATTTTAGGAGGAAAAATATGAAGGAAGCAGATTTTATAAAATTATATAAGAAAAGAAGCGGAGATAAAGATAAAAAAATTGTAAAAGAAAAAATTGACAGATTTTGGGAAATGCTTTTTAAGGCATTAGAAGAAGAGAAAAAAGTAAAATTTAAAGACTGGGGAGTATTTGAAACTAGAGAAATGAAAGGAAGAAAAATAATAGTTCCTGTTTCAACAGAAGCGATATATACAGAACCTAAAAAGACAATAAAATTCAGAGCCGGAAAAGGACTTCTAGATCTTATAAATAATGAAAGTGGTGATGATAATGAATAAGAGTCAATTAGCTGAATTATACAGAAGAGAAACTGATGGAGAAATAAGTAAACTAAAAGCTTTAAAAGAGATTGATGATTTTATGGAAACATTAAATGAAGCTTTGATGACAGATGGAAAAGTAAAGTTTCACGAAAAGGCAACATTTGAAGTGTTGGAAAGAAAGCCAAGAGTGATATCAAACCCTGCTACAAGAGAGCGTTTAGAAATCTTTCCTAAGAAAACAGTAAAATTTAAGCTTTCTAAGATAGTAAAAGTTGACTAGGAATTATTTTAATGATCTAAGGTACACCAAAGTTATTGGAAAAACAATATCTCAGGGTGTACTTTTTTTATGTCAAAAATTTTAAATATTAATGAGAATGTTTGAAAAATTTCAAAAGATAATTATTTTTTATTTCAAATATAATATTTGCAGGTATTCTAAAATTTTAAAAATATAAAAATGCCCCAAAATTTTATATAAGACTTTGTGTATATTTATGATATAATATGAGATGGAAAATAAATAGACCTATGGAGGAGAAAAAATGAAGAAAGCTGTACTTTTAGACGTAAGTGCAATAATGTATAGAGCATATTTTGCCAACATGAATTTTAGAACTAAAAACGAACCTACAGGAGCAGTATATGGTTTTACTAATACACTTTTAAGTATTATAAAAGAATTCTCCCCTGATTATATAGGAGCGGCTTTTGATGTGAAGAGAGCTTCGCTGAAAAGAAGTGAGATATACAGTGAGTATAAAGCTCAAAGAGATGCAGTACCTGAGGATCTTCTATTACAGATACCAAGAATAGAAGAACTATTAGATGGGTTTAATATAAATAGATTTAAAATAGAAGGATATGAAGCTGATGATGTAATGGGAACACTTTCTCAAAAGCTTTCAAAAGAAGGAATAGAAGTAATTGTAGTAACAGGAGATAAGGACTTAGCTCAAATACTTGATAAAAATGTCAAAATTGCTCTTCTTGGAAAAGGAGAGGGCGGAGATAAATTTAAAATATTAGAAACAGATGAAGATGTTGTAGAATATCTGGGAGTAACTTCTAAAATGATTCCAGATTTTTTTGGACTGATTGGAGATTCTAGTGATGGAATACCGGGAGTTAGAAAAATTGGACCTAAAAAAGCTGCCCCTATGCTTGAAAAATATGGAGATTTAGAAGGTGTTTATGAAAATATAGATAAACTGACTGAAATTCCCGGAATAGGAAAATCTCTTATAGCAAATATGATAGAAGATAAAGATATAGCTTTTATGAGTAGAAAGCTTGCTACTATAGAAAAAGATATTCCAATAGACTGTACAATAGATGATCTGAAATATTCAGTAGATAATAAAAAACTTTTAGATTTGTTTAAAACTCTTGAATTTAGAGTGCTTGTAAAGAAAATGGGACTGGAATCAGCTCCAGCAGCAGCAGAAAAAGCTCCTGAATCTGCAAATACAAATCTTCAAATGGGATTATTCTCAACTGCTCCTGTACAGGAAAATGAGCCAGCAGCAGTAATAACAAAAGATAGAAACTTTACAGTAGTAGATGATGAAGAAAAATTTAAGCAATTCAGTGATAAATTAGCAGGAGAGAAGAGATTAGCTTTCTTTTATTCAGGAACAGGATTTGCTGTAAGTTCTCTAAAAGATGATTTTTATCTTCCTCTAGGACATACACCATTGTTTCATAAAAATCTTGATTTTAATAAAATAAAGGAATTCTTCAGAAATTCTGATTCTAAATTTATAACATATAATTTCAAACCTCTGCTGAATGAGGGAGTAGAAATAAAAAATATGGATGTAGATTTGATGATAGCATATCACTTGATATCTTCTCAAACTAAAGAGGGAGTAGAGATACCTCTTGAACAGCTGTCTGGAATAGATATTGCTCCATATTCAGAAAAATTTGGAAAAGAGGCTCCGGGAAACCTTTCAACTGAAGAATATGGGAAATTTCTTACAGAAAGAAGTAAGGGAATAATGGAAACTTATGGTATAGCAATGGAAGAGATCAAAGGAAAAGATCTGCTTGAAGTTCTTGAAAAAACAGAAATGCCTCTTATCAAAGTTCTTTCTGCAATGGAGAGAAAAGGGATAAAAATTGATCCTGTTTACTTTGCTAAATATGAAAAAGAACTTGAAATATTGTTAAGTGATCTTCAAAAGAAAATATTTGAAATAGCAGGAGAAGAGTTTAATCTAAATTCACCTAAACAATTAGCTGAAGTATTGTTCTTTAAATTGAATTTAGACCCTGTAAAGAAAACTAAAACAGGGCTTTCTACTGATGAAGAAGTATTGGAAAAATTAAAAAGTGATGGAGTGGAAATAGCTTCATATATACTTGAATATAGAAAATATGCAAAATTAAAAAATACATATGTAGATGCTCTTCCTAAATTAGTAGACAGCAAGGATAGACTTCATACTACATTTAATCAGATAGGAACTACTACTGGAAGACTTTCATCTTCTAACCCTAATCTTCAAAATATTCCTGTAAAAACAGATGAAGGAATGAAAATAAGACAGGGATTTATAGCAGATAGTGGAAATGTTCTTATGGGAATAGACTATTCACAGATTGAACTTAGAGTTTTGGCAGAGCTGTCAAAAGATGAAAATCTGATAGCTGCTTACAAAAATAATGAAGACCTTCATAGAGTAACAGCGAAAAAAATCTTTGAACTGGGAGAAGGGGAAGAAGTAAGCCGTGAGCAGAGAATTATTGCCAAGACAATAAACTTCAGTATAATATATGGAAAAACTGCTTTTGGATTGTCTAAAGAACTGGGAATACCTCAAAAAGAGGCTACAGACTATATCAATAGATATTTTGAACAGTATCCTAGAGTTAAGGATTTTGAAAGATCAATAATTGATTATGCTGAAAAGAATGGATATACAGAAACTTATTTTGGAAGAAGAAGAATAATAGAAGGAATAATTTCAAAGAATAAGAATATAAAAAATCAGGCTGAAAGAATGGCAGTAAATAGTGTAATACAGGGAACTGCTGCTGAAATACTAAAAAAAGTTATGATAGAAATATTTAAAGTTATAGACGGCAAAGAGGATATATCTCTTCTTTTACAAGTACATGATGAACTTATATTTGAAATAAAAGAGGAAAAAGTAGAAGAGTACAGAACAATAATAGAAAATATCATGAGAAATTCTGTTAAATTTAACGATGTAGTTCTTGATATAAATACTAATATTGGTAAAAACTGGGCAGAAACAAAATAATTAAAATCAACAGGGGGGAGAGCAGAAATGTCTTATACCTTTAAAGTAAAGCAGGAGATATTAACAAATGAGATGGTCACTGAGATAGAAAAAACAGCTGAACTATCTGCTGTCCTGCTTAGTAAGAACGCATTAGGAAAAGATAAAGTTGAACTTAAACTTGAAAATCTTCCTTTAGCAAAGAGAGTATATAAGATACTTAAAGAAATAACCGATCTTACTATTGGAATAAAATATCTTACAAGCAGAAGACTTGGAGAACACAATGTATATGTTATAACTGTGCAGAAGCAAAGAGGATACAGAGATTTTGTAAATAAGATGAATATATCTACAGGGGTGATATCAGCCAGTGAAGACATACTTAAAGGTTTTATAAAAGGTATGTTTTTAGCATGTGGATATATAAAAGATCCAGTGAAAGAATATGCTTTAGATTTTTTCATAGATAATGAAGAAGCAGCAGAGAAACTTTATGAACTTCTTCAGGAAAAAGGGAAAAAAGTATTTAAGACTAAAAAGAGAAATAAACCTCTTGTATATCTTAGAAATTCAGAAGATATAATGGATGTAATGGTAATGATAGGTACGATACAGGCTTTCTTTAAATATGAAGAGACTACGATGATAAAAGATTTGAAAAATAAAACTATCAGAGAGATGAACTGGGAAGTTGCCAATGAAACTAAAACATTAAATACTGGTAATAATCAAATAAAAATGATAAATTATATAGGAAAAGTACTCGGTCTGAATACCTTGAGTCCTGTGTTGGAAGAAGTAGCATTTTTAAGATTACAGAATCCTGAAAGTTCTCTTCAAGAAATAGCTGAAATGATTGGTATATCAAAATCAGGAGTAAGAAACAGATTTAGAAGAATAGAAGAAATTTACAACAATCTTTTAGAGGAAGAAAGAGAATAGGGGAATAAGCAATATGAAGATAATCAACGACATTTTTGATACAAAGGAACAATTCCACAATAGTTATGTTGCCATAGGAACATTTGATGGAATACATTACGGGCATCAGCAGCTGATAGAGGCAGCTGTGGAAAAAGCTAAGGAAAACAATGGAATCTCTGTTGTATTTACTTTTGCCAATCATCCTATGGAAATAATAGATGCTTCAAAAACACCTAAATGTATCAATACTTTAGAAGAAAAGATATATATACTGGAAAGTATGGGGATAGATTACCTCATACTTCAGCCTTTTAATAAAAAATTTGCTGATTTAACAGCTGTGGAATTTGTAGAAATATTGAAAAAAGATGTAGACAGCAAAGAAATCTTTGTTGGATTTAACTTTTCATTTGGAGAAGGTGGAAAGGCAAAAACTAAAGACCTTATAGAAATAGGCGAGAGCATGGGTATTAAAGTTAATGAAATACCTGCTGTAACAATTGATGATCAAATTATCAGTTCTACTCTTATTAGAAAAAGTATTCAAAGAGGAGAATTTGAAAAAGTAAACAGATATCTGGGACATCAGTTTTTGATAATTGGTGAAGTAATACATGGTAAAAAAATTGCAAGACAGCTTGGTTTTCCCACTGCCAATATCAAACTATCAAATAGACTATATCCTCCTTTTGGAATATATGGTGCTATGGTGAAAA
Organism: Fusobacterium ulcerans; assembly: GCF_003019675.1. Lineage (NCBI taxonomy): Bacteria > Fusobacteriati > Fusobacteriota > Fusobacteriia > Fusobacteriales > Fusobacteriaceae > Fusobacterium > Fusobacterium ulcerans. The sequence continues at coordinate 2,864,454 of NZ_CP028105.1, forward strand.
TAGAGGGAGAAGATATCGAAAGATACGGAGTGGTAAACATAGGAGTCAATCCTACATTAAAGCCGGGTGAAAGAAGTGTAGAAGTACATATACTTGATTTTGATGGAGACATCTATGGGAAAAAAATATATGTAGAGATAATGAAGTTCATGAGAGATGAGAAGAAATTCAATTCTGTAGATGAACTTAAACAGGTAATAGGAAACGATGTTAAAAATTGGCAGAATTTTGTAAAAGTGAGGAAAAATGGATATAGTTCTAAAGATAGATAATTTTGAAGGGCCTTTGGACCTTCTTCTTCATCTTATAGACAAAAAAAAGCTGAAGATATCTGAAATAAAAATATCTCAAATAATAGATGAATATCTGTCTATACTGGAACAGGCAAAAGATGAAAACTTCCACATAAAAGTGGAATTTCTTGTTGTGGCTTCTGAACTTTTAGAAATAAAAGCTTCTACTCTTCTTACTATTAATGATGAACAAAACAAAGAAAAAGAACTGAAAAGAAGACTGGAAGATTATAAACTTTTCAAAGAAATAGCTGTAAAAGTTTCAGAGATGGAAAATGAGTATAATATCTCTTACTCCAGAGGTGAAGGAAGAAAGATAATTAAAAAAGTAGCAAAAGAATATGATCTTTCAAAGTTGAAAGCTGGGGATTTATATAGTTCATATGTAAAGTATCTCAAGAAAAATGAAGATGATGAATATATGGAACTTCATTTAGACAAGCAGTATACATTGAAAGATGAAATGGATAGATTGTATTTAAAGACTTTCTCACAAAATAGAACTTTTGATTCTCTTTTTGGAGAAGCAGAGAACAGAATGCACCTTGTATATATATTTCTTGCTATATTGGAGTTATATAAAGATGGGCTTATACTTATAGATGGAGATATGGTCATGAGAAATAAACATGAATCATAAATAAATTAAAAAGTTTTAAAATAATAATTACATATAATAAAAATAGAGGAGTTTTTTTATGTTCAGAAGTGGGCTTCTAGTAATGATAATAACAATGGTGAGCAGAGTGCTTGGACTTGTAAGAGCAACTATTATAGCTTACTATTTTGGGGCTTCTGGGGCAACAGATGCCTACTTTAGTGCTTTTAAAATAAGTAATTTCTTTAGACAATTACTGGGAGAGGGAGCTTTGGGAAGCTCATTCATCCCTTTATATAATGAGAAAATAGAGATAGAAGGGGAAGAAAAAGGAAAAGAATTCATATATTCTATATTGAATCTTATTTTTGTTTTCAGTACCATTGTAACTCTTTTAATGATAATATTTTCACAGGATATAATAAACCTCATTGTAAATGGGTTTCCAACAGAAACAAAAATACTAGCATCACAACTTTTAAAAATAATGTCAGTGTACTTTATATTTATAAGTCTTTCTGGAATGATATGTGCAATGCTGAATAACTTTAAGCAGTTTGCTATACCAGCTTCAACTTCAATATTTTTTAATCTTGCTATAATTCTGGCTTCAATGGGATTCAGCAAGACTTTTGGTATATCAGCTTTAGCATATGGAGTGGTTTTAGGAGGGGCATTTCAGCTTTTAATAGTACTTCCATCATTCTTTAAAATAGTAAAAGGATATTCTTTTAAAATAAATTGGAAAGATCCATATCTGAAAAAAATATTTATACTTATGTGTCCTATGCTGGTAGGAATAGTTGCCAGACAGGTAAATACAATAGTAGATCAGGTATTTGCTTCATATCTGCAAGAGGGGGGAGTTACTGCTCTTGAGAATGCAACAAGATTATATCTGCTTCCAGTGGGAGTATTTGGAGTATCTATATCTACAGTCATATTCCCTGTGCTGTCAAAGGCAGTAGCAAGAAATGATTTAAAGACAGCAGAAAATAATATTGTTAAAGGATTAAATATACTTCTTTTCCTTATTATTCCATCAACAGCAGTGTTGACATTTTATTCAACTGATGTAATCAGATTGACTCTTTCTTATGGAAAGTTTGGAGAAGAAGCTGTAAAAGTTACATCAGAAGCTCTCTTATATTATTCACTTGGATTATATTTCTATACAGCAATATATTTAATGACAAGAGCATTTTACAGTGTAAAGAATAGTTCTTATCCTGTGAGATTCTCTATTGTTTCTATTATTATAAACATAGTGCTTAACTTTGCTTTGATAAAGCCAATGGCATACAGAGGACTTGCACTTTCTACATCTATAGCTTCAGGAGTAAATTTTGTCCTTCTTGTATATGTATTCAGAAAAAAATATATGGAGTTTCCATTAAAAAGATCACTTATATTCTTTGGAAAGGTAATACTCACTACAGCAGTTGCTTTAGGAGCAAGTTATTATGTACATAATACTATAATTAAATTAGTTGTATTTTCAGCAGTATATATGGTATTCTGGGCGAAGTCTCTTATAAAAAATAAAATGGAAGTGTTTTAATTTATGAAAGAAGAGTATAATTACAGTATTTATACCCCTCATAAGATAGCAAAGGAAATCATAGAACAAGCATTTAAATGCTATTTTGGTGAGAACAAAACTCTGAAAAAATTAAAAAATGTAAAACTGGGAGATCTTTCCTGCGGAAATGGAAATCTTTTATTGATAGCTTTAGAGAAACTTCTTGAGGTATCTAAAGAGATAACAGGAGAGTATTTTTTTGTGAGCTCTTGGATTACAGGTTTTGATATAAATGAAGAAGCAGTGAAACTCACTATGGTAAGAGGAAGAGAACTGCTGAAGAAGTATGGACTTGCTGGGGAAGTAAATGTGTTGTGCTGCAACTCATTAGAAATAGAAAATATGAAATTTAATATACTTTTAGGAAATCCTCCATATTTGGGAGAAAAGAATAATAAAAGCATATTTCAGGAAATAAGAGAAACAGAGTTTGGAAAAAAATATTATGAAGCTAGAATGGACTATTTTTATTTCTTTATAGAAAAAGGGATTGAGATATTAGAAGATGAAGGAATAATGGCATATATTACTACTAATTACTGGCTGAGAGCTGACAGCGGCAAAAAGCTCAGACAGGTATTAAAGGAAAATGGAAATTTTCTGGAAATAAAGAATTATGACAATTCAGTATTTACTAAAGCTGTTGGACAGCATAATATAATATTTCTTTGGGAAAAAGATAAAAAGAAAGATAAAAAAGTAAAAATAAATATTCCTGAAAAAGATTTTGAAATAAAAAATTCATTATTATATGATGACAGTGGAAAAATAGTTCTGGCTGATGAAGAGGCCCTTAAATTTAATAAGAAAATTTTGAAAATGTCTAATTATAAAATGAAAGATTTAGTCAATGTTAATCAGGGGATTGTTTCTGGACTAGATAAGGCATATATATTTGAAGAATATAGGGAGGAATTTAAAGATTTTTTGAAGCCTTTTTATAAAAATAAAGATATAGGAAAATATACAAATGAAAAGAACAGCTTCTGGATACTGTATTTAGATGAAAAAGCTGTTCCTGATGAAACTGTTATGGAGCATTTGAAAAAATATCAAGACAAGCTTTCACAGAGAAGAGAAGTAAAGACAGGAAGTATTAATTGGTGGGAGCTTCAATGGGCAAGGGAAAGAGAGATATTCACTAAACCTAAAATATTGGTGCGTCAAAGATGTAAAACCAATCAGTTTTCATATGATGATGGAGAGTTTTATGGAAGTGCAGATATATATTTTATAACAAAAAAAAGTGATGAACTAAGTCTTTTTTACATACTGGGCTACATAAATTCAGAAGTTTTTTTGCAATGGTTCAAATATAATGGTAAGATAAAAGGGAAGAATTTTGAATTTTATTCTACCCCTTTAAAAGAGACACCTGTATATTATTCTGAAAATAAAAAAGAGATAATATACATAGAAGAACTGGTAAAAAAACAAATAAAAAGTTTTTCTCAGGAAAGAGAAAAGGAAATAAACGATTATTTTAGAAAAAAAATGATGTAGAGAAGTGAGGTGAATTAGATGAACGATTCATCAAATAGAAAAAAGAAGGTGGGGCTTCCTCCGGGGAGTATAATTTATACTGGTGAAGATTCCAACCATAAAATATCTATTGAAGTGTTTTCATATAATGACAGTATAATAAAAAAAGAGAATTATAGTGAAGATGATGACTTTGGTTTTGATAAAAATTTCAGAGGAGTTACCTGGGTAAATATAGATGGTATCCATAATATCCCACTAATAAAAAAAGTAGGAGAAATGTACGATCTGGACAATCTGGTACTAGAAGACCTTGTAAACAGCACTCAAAGAGCGAAGGTAGAGGAACGTGAGGATTATCTATTTATAGTAATGAAGATGTTGAATCTAAATCTTATTTCAAAAGAAATAGGATATGAGCAGGTATCATTCATACTAGGAGAAGATTATCTTCTTACATTTCAGGAAAGTCCAGGGGATATTTTTGATACTATAAGAGCCAGAATAGAGTCTCATAATTCTAAAATGAGAAAGAAAAGCGTGGGATATCTTGCTTATACAATAATAGATACAATAGTTGACAATTATTTTCTTATATTAGATGAGGTAGAATTGGAAATAGATCGTTTAGAGTCTAAAGTTATAGACAATTCAGATAAAGATGATCTTCAGTCTATAATGACTCTCAAACAGAAAGTAACAACTTTAAAAAGATCAATATCACCAATCAGAGAACTTATAGCTAAATTACAGTCAAAAGGACTTACAGAATATTTTAATGATGATATAAAAATATATCTGACAGACTTATATGATCACGGTATAATTGTATGTGATACTTTGGATATATTAAACAGCAGAGTAACTGAACTTGTTCAGCTATATCATTCCACTATCAGTAATGGAATGAATGAGGTTATGAAAATACTTGCAATTATATCTACAATATTTATGCCATTAAGTTTTTTAGCAAGCTTATATGGTATGAACTTTAAATATATGCCTGAATTGGAGTGGCGTGATGGATACTATGCAATTCTATGCATCATGTTTATTTTGGTTTTAGGGATGCTTGCGTACTTTAAAAGAAAAAAATGGTTGTAGTTATTGAAAAAATGCTTTATAATCTAATTAATATCAATGTACTTGGGAGGGATTTATGGGACTGCTATCAATATTCAAAAAAAGTAATGATGAGGAATATTTGAAAAAAATCGAAAAATTGGAAGAGACTCTTGCTTCTAAAGAAAACGAAATTTCTAATTTAATCAATGAAATCGAATCTTTGAATAAGTTTACACCAAGACAGTTGGAAGTATTCGAAAAAAATCTTAAGGAGAACAAAGAGGAAGTTCAAAGGCTAAAAAATATCTTGGATTCTTACTGCATCCCTTACAATACTAAAGAAAGATATTCTTATAAAGTTGAAATTGAAAAATTTTTCTCATCAAGTAAATTTCAAGAATTAAATACTGCATTAAAAGAAAAAGGAATCACATATCTTCAAGAGGTAAGTGTAGATATTCTTGAAACTATGCCGGCTGATCTAAAAGGTATAGATGAAGGAAAGAAAAAATATCAGGATTACCTAAGCAAAAAAATTGAATGGGAAATAGTTACTCTTTTAAATAAAGGGGAAAAAATCAGTAAGATATACAGCAAAACTAGAAAATTTGCAAATATTCTTAGTGAAGGATGCTATGAATTCATGGAAGATATAAGAGATTATGATTTCGACAGTCTGGTAGATGCTGGATTTAATGCTGAACAGATAAAGGAATTTAAAGAAAAAAGAGATGAATATTACCTTGAAAAAAGAATAGGTAAGTAATCGGAGGACAGCAATGAAGAACATACTGCTGGGAGTAACTGGCGGAATAGCAGCTTATAAATCGGCGAACATAGTTTCTCTTTTGAAAAAAAAGGGTTACAATGTAAAAGTTATAATGACTAAAAATGCAACTGAAATAATAACACCTCTTACTTTGGAAACTTTATCCAGAGAGAGAGTCTATGTGAGTATGTGGGACAGAACTCCTCATTTTGAAGTGGAGCATATTTCGCTTGCTCAATGGGCAGATGCAGTTCTTGTAGCACCTGCTACATATAATATAGTAGGGAAGATAGCCAATGGAATAGCAGATGATATGCTTTCAACTGTGATTTCAGCAACTAAGAGCCCTGTATTTTTTGCATTGGCTATGAATGTCAATATGTATGAAAATCCAATTTTGTTAGAAAATATAGAAAAATTGAAAAAATATAACTATAATTTCATTGAATCAGATGAAGGATTTCTAGCATGTAATGTAAATGCAAAGGGAAGATTAAAGAATGAAGCTGAAATAGTAGAGATATTAGAAAAATATTTTGAAGAAAAAGAAACAGATAAATATCTGACTGGTAAAAAAATACTTATTACTGCTGGAAGAACAGAGGAAGCCATAGACCCTGTGAGATACCTTTCTAACAGATCAAGTGGACAGATGGGATATTCTCTGGCTATAGCAGCACAAAAGCTGGGAGCAGAGGTTATACTTGTTTCAGGACCTACAGAGCTGGATATACCAAGAGGAATAAAGAAATTTATTCAGGTGAGAAGTGCTCAGGAGATGTATGAAGCTGCTGTAAAAGAATTTGAGACAGTAGATATAGCGATTGCTTGTGCCGCAGTTGCTGATTACAAGCCTAAGACATATTCAACTGAGAAGATAAAGAAAAAAGATGGAGACATGACTATTATTCTTGATAGAAATCCAGATATTCTTTATGAAATGGGAAAATTGAAGAAAGATCAATTTTTAGTAGGATTTGCAGCTGAAACAGAAAATATCGTGGAAAATGCTCTTGGTAAATTAAAGAGAAAGAATCTGGACATGATAGTGGCTAACAATGCTGCTAATATGCAGAAGAAAACTAATGAGATACTTATAATAAAAAGTCAGGAAGATATGAAGGAGATACCTGAAAAGGAAAAATCTCAGCTTGCATATGATATATTGAAAGAAATAAAATTGTAAGATATGAAAAGGTTGTTTTGATGGACAGCCTTTTTTATTTTTCTCTTTTGCTTTGAATTAATTTGGAAATAAAAAATGTGAATGACTAAAAAGCTAGAATTACAACCTTTTTATAAGCCATCCACATATAAAATTCAAAATAATATTTCTAATTTTTATAAATTAAGCAGTTAATAAATTTTCATTATATATTCTTTCAAATTTATTGACACAGGTAGGCTTTGAAAAATAGAAGCCTTGCAGTGTAAAATAACCTATTTTTTTGAGAAAATCCATCTGTTCAGCAGTTTCAACTCCTTCGCATAAAAGAGGTATATCAAGAGCAGTACAAAGCTGTATAATTCCTTTTATAAGAATCTTATTCTTATCTGAAATTTCACCCCTTCCTAAAAATCCTTTATCTAATTTAATTAAATCAAAAGGGATAGTTTTTAAAAGATTCAGACTTGAATAACCAGAACCAAAATCATCTAACTGGATGCAGTATCCTAGATTTTTAAGCTTTTTAATAGGAATTAAAATATCTTCTAAATTATTAACAAATACATTTTCTGTTATTTCAAGTTCTATGTATTTAGGATCAATCCCATGATCAGATACTATCTTATGAAATTGTGCAACAAAATGTGGATTTTTAAAATGATCTCTTGAAACATTTACTGATATTGGAAATAGAGGAAGTTCATCTTCCATTCTATTCTTTATATATGCACATACTTTTTTATAAATCAAAAAATCAAGTTTTACTATATCTCCAGTTTCTTCCATTAAAGGAATAAATTCTCCGGGCATCATAACTTCTTTACCATTTTCTACCATTCTGGCAAGAGCTTCTGCTCCAATTATTTTATTGATACGAGTATCTACTTTAGGCTGCAAATAGAATGTGAACTTATCATTTTCAAATGCAGATAGTATTCTTGTATGAAGTTCCTGTTTTTTTATAAAAAGTTTTTTTCTTTCTTCATCAAAAACTCCGCCTTTAGTTGTTAATGAAGGCTTTAATGATTTTCTTACAGCATCAGCCTTGCTTATATATGAATATATACTTTCATTTTTATTATCTACAGCACATACTCCGCAAATAAATCCAAGATTGCATTTGGGATGGTGATGAGCTTCATGATGGAGAAAGTCAGATCCTTTTTTAATAAAAGATTCAACCATTTCTTCAAGGTCTGCCCCATCTGGAACAGAAAAAACTCCAATGAAATTATCAGCATAGACTCTGCAACTAGCTATGTAAGATGGATGTTTCTGTATATAGTCTGCAAAAGATGATAAAAAACAATTTCCTTGATATTCACCATATATTCTATTTAGAGATTTAAAACCTATTATATCAACATAAAATACTGCTATGTTTTTCTTTTCATTTTTATTTATATAGCTTTCACTCTCTTGAAGAAAAGAAGTGTAAGTAGGAAGGTTAGTGACAGGATCAAATTGATCAACTTTATGGAATAGATTTTTCATATTTTTATTTTCAATTAATATTGAAGGGGAAATATCTTCATTAAATTCCCAGAATTTTTTTATTGCTCTAAAGAATTCTCTTTCTTTCTCTTCTGAATAGAAAAAATACTGCCAGCTTCCAGCTGTTGCAGCATAGAAGAGGGCTTTCATAGCCTGAGGATATATGAACTCTAGATTTTTATTCTCTTTTTCTCTGATAATAGCTCCAATGCTTATATCTTTATATAGCTTTGTTTTTTTAGCTTCAGTCAAAAAGATTTCTATTGCTTCTTCAATTTTTTCTTTTTCTTCATAAGAACTAACAACTACTTTTTCTAAGGAAGCAAATTTAATAGAACTCTTTTGAAACGGCAGATATTTATCTATTAATTTTAAAATGTTTTTTTTCAATTCTTTTTCATTTTTAGGAAGAATACTTTTAATATCCATAATAAATAAAACGTGATACAAACAACTGCTGTTCTTTTCAATTTCATTCATGATTACTTTCTGCAATTCTGTATTATTATAAAGGTACATTTTTTCTCCTTTTATATCTCTGAATCTATATTAAAAAAGTATTTTTTAAGAGCTGTATTATGTCTAAAATTGTATCACAAAAATTGTCTAAATACAAGATTATAGTATATAAATAACGATTCTGCAATTAAGGGGTTTTGCAATAGAGAAGCAGAAATACATATTTTAAACTTAATTAAAAAAGATATTTAAAACAAAAAAATATTTAAATTTTTCCTTAATAAACAAAAATATTTAAAATTAAAAGCGAATAAAAAAAAGAGGACTAAACCTCTTTAAAGAACTCAATATCATCACTGTCATAAATTTTTTCAAAATCTTCTACAGGCATAGGTTTTGCAAAGTAGAATCCTTGAACGAGAGAACAACCAGATTGTTTAAGGAAATTGATCTGTTCTTTAGTTTCAACTCCTTCACAAAGAAGTGGAATATCAAGTTCTTTACATAAAGCTATAATTCCTTTTATAAGGATTCTGTTCTTCTTTGATATTTCTCCTCTTCCCAGAAATTCCTTGTCTAATTTTATTAAATCAAAGGGAATATCTTTTAACAGGTTAAGACTTGAATAACCAGAACCAAAATCATCCATCTGTATGCTGTATCCTAAAGATTTAAGATCATAGATAGCATTAAGTATATCTGCTATATTGCTGCTGAAAACACTTTCAGTAACTTCAAGTTCCAGATACTTTGTTTCTATTCCTGTATTTTTTACTATATAGTCAAGCTGCTGAACAAAATGAGGATTTTTAAAGTGCTCTCTGGAAACATTTACAGATATAGGAAATAATGGCAGATTTTTCTTTTTTCTCTCATTTATATAGTCACATACTTTTTTGTATATAAAGAAATCTAACCTTACAATATCTCTTGTTTCTTCCATTAAAGGAATAAAATCTCCTGGCATTAGAGGAGGAATGTTACTGTCAAAAGATGTCATACGCACAAGGGCTTCGGCACCAATAATTTCATTTGTAAGTATGTTTATTTTAGGTTGAAGATAAAAAATAAAACTCTTATTTTCTAAAGCAGTCATTATAGTTCTTAATCTCTCTTGTTTTATTAGGTAAAGAGCTTTTTTAGGAGCATCAAAAACTTCACTTTTAGATGTTAATGAAGGTTTTAAAGATTTTCTTACATCATCAGCTTTACTTATATATGAATAAATACTTTCATTTCTGTCATCTATAGCACACATTCCACAAATAAATCCAAGATTACATTTAGGATGGAAATGTGCTTCTTCCTGTAAAAATCCATTACAGTCTCTTATAAACTTAACAGAAAGCTGTTCTAAAGTAACTCCTTCAGGAATAGTAAATAATTCAATGAAATTATCAGCATATACTCTACAAGCACTTATATAGAATTCATTTGCTTTTATGAAATCAGAAAATGCTCTTAAAAAACGATTTCCTTCCTCTTCTCCATATATCTTGTTTAAAGTTTTAAAACCAATTATATCTGCATAAAATACAGCCAGTTTCTTATTTTCATTTTTGTTATTTATATGATCCTGAGCCTTTTTTATAAATGAACTATAAGATAGAAGTTCAGATATATTATCAAATTGATCTAATCTTTCAAAAAGGTTTTTTATTTTATTATCTGATATTAATCTAGAAATAAATTGTGAATCAGATAATTCCTTATTAAATTCCCAAAAATTTTTTACTGATTCAAGAAACTTGTTCTCTTTTTCTTCAGAATAGAAAAAATACTGCCAGCCACCAGCAGTTTCAGCATGAAATATGGCTCTGATAACTTGTTGATAAAGAGTCTCAAGATTAGTATCTTTGTTCTTTCTTACTGTTGCACCAATAGAAATATTTTTATAGATATTTTCTTTCTTAGCTTTTTTTAGAAAATCTTTCATCATTTCTTCAGCTTCTATTTTTCCTTCATCAGAGAAAACTACTATATTTCCTGAAGAAAGAAATCCATAAGAGCTTTTTAGAAATAATGGATATTCCACTAAAAGTTTTAAAATATCTTTTTTAAGCTCGTTATCATTTTTATAAATAGAACTTTCAACATGTATTACAAATAAAACCGAATGAATATTTGTATTATCTTTTTTTAATTCTTTCATTATTAATTGTTGAAGTTCAATATTGTTATAAAGATACATTTCTTCTCCTTTGTTTATTTTGCCTAAAAATAAGTTAATTTAAAATAAAAAATCTTAATGTCTATTTACGAAAAAATTGTATCATAAAATATGTCTGAATACAAGAAGATAATGGAATTGGAAGGAGTCTGTATTGAATAAAAAAAATTCTTTTAAAGCTAAAAAACTAAATTTTCCTTGAGGTTTTTTAGAATAAAAATACAAAAATATTATGGGACAAAGTGAGTGGAATATAAATTTTTTTCTATATAAAACTTGTAAAAAAATTAAAAGTTGACTTTGAGTATACTCTTGGGTATATAATAAAAAGGATAATTGTAATAAGGAAGGGATGGAAATGTATAAAATAGTAGAAAAGAAATGGCTTACACCAATCATCTGTTATATGAATGTAGAAGCACCTGATCTGGCAGCATCAGCTCAGCCGGGGCAGTTTCTTATCATTAAGACAGATGCTAAGGGGGAACGTATCCCTTTGACTATATGCGACTATGACAGAAAAAAAGGAACAGTAGCTATTGTTTTTCAAGTGCTTGGAGAGAGTACTAAGAAAATGGGAGAATTTGAAAAGGGAGAATATTTTGCTGATGTAGTAGGTCCTCTTGGACAGCCAAGCGAGCTTATACATACAGATATGGAAGAGCTGAAAAAGAAAAAATATCTCTTTGTAGCTGGGGGAGTAGGAACAGCTCCAGTATACCCACAAGTAAAATGGATGAAAGAAAATGGTATAGATGCTGATGTAATAATTGGTACAAGAAGCAGAGATACTTTAATATTTGAAGATGGAATGAAATCTGTATCAGGTAATCTCTATGTATGTACAGATGATGGAACATATGGGAGAAAAGGAATGGTTACAGATGTAATAGACGACCTTTTAAAAGAAGGAAAGCATTATGATCATGCTATTGTAATCGGACCTATGATAATGATGAAGTTTGCATCTAAAAAATGCAGAGAAAATAATATTCCAAATACAGTAAGTCTAAATCCTTTAATGGTAGATGGAACTGGAATGTGTGGTGCATGCAGAGTAACAATAGAGGGAAGAGTCAAATTTGCCTGTGTAGATGGACCGGAATTTGATGGAGATCAAGTAAACTTTGATGAAGCAATGAGAAGACAGAATATGTATAAGACAGAAGAGGGAAGAAATATTCTCATGATAGAAGATGGAGAAACTCATCACAACCCTTCTTGTCCTAATCATGAAATAGTAGTGGATAAAAAGAAGAGAGTACCTGTGAGAGAGCAGGAACCTGATATAAGAAACAAGAACTTTGAAGAAGTATGCTACGGATATAACATGGAGGAGGCTCAGGCAGAAGCTTCAAGATGCATCAGCTGTAAAAATCCTCTATGTGTGCAGGGATGTCCTGTATCAATAGATATACCAGCTTTTATTAAAAAGATAAAAGAGGGAGATATGGCAGGAGCAGGAAGAATAATAGCTGAATACTCAAATCTTCCAGCAGTATGTGGAAGAGTATGTCCGCAGGAAACTCAATGTGAAGGAAAATGTATACTAGGAATAAAAGGTGAGCCTGTATCTATTGGTAAATTAGAGAGATTCGTAGGAGACTGGGTAATAGCCAATGGAATAGAATATGAGATAAAAGAAAAGAATAACAAGAAAGTTGCAGTCATAGGAGGAGGACCAGCAGGACTTACAGCAGCAGGAGACTTGGCTAAGATGGGATATGATGTAACTATTTATGAAGCGCTTCACAAACTGGGAGGAGTATTAAGCTATGGGATTCCAGAGTTCAGACTTCCAAAGGAAAAAGTAGTGGATAAGGAAATAGAAAATCTATACAAGCTGGGAGTAAAAGTAGTAACTAATGCTGTAGTAGGAAGAACATTTACAATAGATGAACTCTTGGACAGAAAGGGATTCTCAGCAGTATTCATAGGAAGCGGAGCAGGACTCCCAAGATTTATGAATATCCCCGGAGAAAACTATAATGGAGTAATATCAGCAAATGAATTTCTTACAAGGGTAAACCTTATGAGAGCTAATAAATCTGATTATGCAACACCTATAAAAATAGGTAAGAGAGTAATAGTAGTAGGTGGAGGAAATGTTGCTATGGATGCTGCCAGAACTGCTAAGAGGCTGGGAGCAGATACAACAGTAGTCTACAGAAGAGGAGAAGCAGAACTACCAGCTAGAAGAGAAGAGGTAGAACATGCCAAAGAAGAGGGAATTAAATTCCATTTTCTAGTATCGCCTACAGAAGTAGTTGGAGATGAGAAAGGCTGGGTAAAAGAGATCAAATGTATAAGAATGGAGCTTGGAGAACCAGATGAAAGTGGCAGAGCAAAATTCTCACCAATAGAGAACAGCGAATTTATAATAGAAGCAGAAACAGTAATAATGTCACTGGGAACATCACCAAATCCACTTATAGCTTCAACAACAGAAAACCTTAAAGTCAATAGATGGAAAGGAATAGAAGCAGAAGAGGAGACTGGAAGGACTTCAAGAGAGGGAGTATTTGCAGGGGGAGATGCAGTAACAGGAGCAGCCACAGTAATACTTGCAATGGAAGCAGGAAAGAAAGCAGCAGCAGAAATAGATAATTATTTGAAAAATAAATAAAAAAATCATCACCCATGAGGTAATTTTACCTTGTGGGTGATTTTTTGTTTTGGCAGTTTATTTCTATAAATTGTGATGAAAAAGATGAACTTTTTGAAACAAAAATTTTTTAAAAAAAATGTCTTGAAAAATATTAAGGAAATAAATAGATTAAGAGAGATTTGAGAAGAAATTCAGAATGCTTTTTATTAGTGCCTTTATTCTGAATTTTATTTTTTTAATATACAAAAATAGAATGTTATGATAATATATGAATCGTTGCATTTGTAAAAAATTTAAATATTTTTAAAAAATATTAAAAAAGAAGTATTAGATATAAATAAGTCAGTATATATTACTATGAGTTTAAAGGAGCGAAAAATGGAGAACAAAAGAAACACAAAGAATCAACCATTCTGTTGGCAGGAAAAAAAGATACTGAGATTATTAAGGAATCAGTATTATGGGGGTAAAGAACATGACAAGCTTAGAAACTTGTATCTGACTCTTACTGAAATCTATAGTGATTTTAATGGACAGGATATCAAATACTACACTCAGACAATAGCCAGATACAGTGGTTTAACCAAGGAATGGATACCAAAAGGATTAAAAATATTTGAAAAATTAAAAATGGTACAGCTGATAGAAGACAGAGACAAGGGAAAATTTAAAGGGAAAAGATTAATATTCACTCCTGAAAATATTGAAGAAATAAAAAATTTTCCCAATACCGAAAAAATCAATGATGATAAAATCATTCCTGAATTTTCAGAGCCATCAGAAGATATTTCTTATTTAGAAGATAATAAAAGAGTAAAAGATATAAATAATACACACACAGGGGAAGAGGAAAAAGCGAATGATAATCTAAAACAGGAAAATTTAAGTGATGCTCCAGTAGAGATACAGGACATATTAAAAAAATATAAGGAGCTGAATCTGCCAGAATACAACTATCGTCCAGACAATCATATACTCTTGGGAGTATGGAGAGAACTTGGAGCTGTAAAGCTGTTTGAAGCATTGACGCTGATGTCAAAGTCAGAGTTTGTTAAGAATAATATGAGCATCAACAGTATTTTCAAAATAGAAAATCTGAAGAAGGCTCTCAATGGAAATTTCAAGGACAAAAGAAAAATGAACAGAGATAGAAATGATCCTAAGAAAATAATAAAATTCAGAGCATCTAAAAAAATAAAATAATTAAAAGTGAGCCACCTGAAAGAACTATCTGTTACAACCAGATAGTTTTTTTTATTTACATATTTTTAAAAAATAAAGTTACTTGATAAAATAAAGCTTGTATGGTAAAATGAAAAAAAGGGGAAAGAGGAATCGGTAGTTGAAAATATAATAGAATTAAAAGGCAATATAAAATTTATCGAGGAGGCTTTTAAAATGAAAAATTATGATGCAGTGGTAATAGGATTTGGAAAAGGCGGAAAAACTTTAGCAGGACAAATGGCAGATAAAGGTTGGAAAGTTGCTGTCATAGAAAAATCAGATAAAATGTATGGAGGAACTTGTATAAATGTAGGATGTATACCTACAAAATATCTTATAAACGAAGCTGCTAAGAATAAATTTAAAAAATTAAATTCTTTTGAAGAGTATGCCAAAGAATATAAAAATATTATAGAGAATAAAAATGGGCTGATCTCACTTTTCAGAAAGAAAAATTATGATAATCTTAATGATAAAGAAAATATAGATATATATACTGGAGAAGGTTCTTTTGTAAATAAAAAAGTTATTGAAGTAAAAATGAAAGATGAAGTTATTCAAATAAAAGGAGAAAGAATATTTATAAATACAGGAGCAGAAACTGTTATTCCTCCAATAAAGGGATTGAGAGAGAGTAGATATGTCTATGACAGTGAAGCTATAATGGAACTGAAAGAACTTCCTAAAAAACTTGTGATAATAGGTGGAGGATATATTGGTCTGGAATATGCAGATATGTATAATAATTTTGGTTCAGAAGTAGTAGTTATAGAAGGAAGTCCTTTATTTATAGCACGTGAAGATAGAGAAATAGCAGATGAAATCAAAAAAGTTATGGAGAGAAAAGGAATAAAATTCATACTAGGAGCAAAAGTTGCAGAGATATTAGAAAATGAAGTGAAATATGAAAAAGATGGAAAAATAGAAAGTGTAATTGGAAATGCTGTTCTTGTGGCAGTTGGAAGAAAACCGAATATTAAAGGGTTAAAATTAGAAAATGCTGGAGTAAAAGTTACAGAAAGAGGAGCTGTAGAAACAGATGATAATCTTCATACATCAGCAGATGGAATATGGGCAATGGGAGATGTTCATGGAGGGCTGCAATTTACATATACTTCTCTTGATGATTCACGTATCATCTATAATGAACTTTTTGGAGATAAGAAATATACATTGAAAGATAGAGGACCAGTGCCTTATACTGTATTTATAGAGCCTCAATTTTCGAGAATAGGAATGACAGAAGAGGAAGCTTTACAAAAAGGATATAAAGTAAAAACTTCAAAAATTTTAGCAGCCAATCCTAGAATGAAAATATATGGAGAGACTGATGGACTATTAAAAGCTGTTGTAGATGCAGAAACTGGAAAAATATTAGGAGCATCTCTGTTTTTCAGACAGTCAGGAGAGGTTATAAATAATATAAGGCTTGTAATGATGGCAGAGAAAGATTATACTTTTTTAAGGGATGGAATATTTACTCATCCTACAATGAGTGAAACATTAAATGACCTCTTTGATCAAATAAAATAAAAGCATAAAGGAGAAGAGATGAAAAATCAATATGAATTACCATGTAATATAGCACAGACTTTGAATATAATAGGGGATAAATGGACTCTTCTGATTGTTCACGAAATAATGCTTGAAGATAAAAGCTACAATGAGCTTTTGAGCAAATTAACAGGAATAGCCTCTAATCTTCTTTCAGGCAGATTAAAAAGTCTAGAAGAAGATGGAATAATCAAAGGAGAGCTATATCAAAAACATCCTCCTAGATACAAATATACATTGACTGAAAAAGGAAGAGACCTTGAGGATGTGTTCAATAGTATAATTCTTTGGGGAAGCAAACACTTAGACAAATGTTATAAAAATCTGGTAGATAAAAAAACAGGGCATAAAGTAGAAATCAAATATTATCTTCCTGAAACAAAAGAATTGTTAGACAAAGAAAATGTTGAAGCGAGATAAAGAGGCTAAAAATCTAATTTTTTCCCAAGAAAACCCTTTACTAAATCAGGGGGATGTGTTATATTGTAGATATAATACATTTTAGTTTTAAAGAATGTATTTAAGAGGGGAAATAACAATTTTTTACTAAAAAATATAATATTAACAAAAAAATTTCAAGTTCATAAAAAATAAATTGCAAAAAAGTGATTACTAATGTCAAAAATTAATTAAGGGGAGAGAAATATGGCATTATTTTCAAAGAAAAATAACTATTACTACATTAATTCAAATCATCAGATAAAAAATAATGAACTTGAAGAAGCTCTAACATTGGCAGCAGATGGAATAGGAAAATTTGCTCTTAATGATGAATTAACAATCTTGTATTTCAATCAAGGTTTATGTAATCTTGTTGGTGAAAAAGCTGAAAATGTTGAAATACAAGGATTTAACAGCAGCTTATACATTCATCCAGATGATGTAGAGCTTGTAAAAGAAAAATTTCTGGAAGCATCTAAGACTATGGAAAAAACTTTTAAAATGAGATACAGACTTATTCATGTAGCAGGACATTCTATTCATGTAAAAGTAAATGGATTTTTTACAGGGGAACTATATGAAGGTAAATTTCCAACTGTTTATCTTATTTTCACAAATATCTCATCATTAGTTCAAATGAATCAAGAATTGGAAATGGAAAGAAAACGTTATGCAATGTTTACTGATCTTCTTTTAGAAAGCTATTTTGAGTATGATGTAAAAAATGATATATTAAAAATATTTGATAATACTAATTTTTATATATTTCCAGATAAAGAGATAAGGATGTTCAGTAAATTAATTGGAGATGAAAATTCAGTGAATACTATACAAAACTGTATTTCATTGTACGAATGTATAATCTCTCAAAAAGATTGTGAAAAAGATATAGAGTTTTTAGTGGATAATGAGCAAAAAAATTGGTTTCATATGAAATACCACAAACTTTTAGATTCTGATAATGCTTTGGATAAGATTATTGGGTCATATAAAAATGTACATAATGAAAAAATATTTGAATTAATGCAAAATCAATATAATTATGAATTGAAAAAGAAAGCTGAATATGATGCAGTTACTGATCTTTTAAATAGAGCTACTTTAGAAGAGCTTATTTCTCTGAATTTGAAAATAGATATCATGAAAGGGATAAATATTTTTATGATATTTGATGTGGATGATTTTAAAGAGATAAATGATACATATGGACACCCGTTTGGAGATATAGTTTTACATAAAATTGCAGATATATTTAAAGAATCATTTCGTTCTGTAGATATTATAGGCAGACTAGGTGGAGATGAATTTGCTGTATTTCTTCCACAGATATCGTCAATTGAATGGATAATTCAAAAATTAAAAGGAGTTCTTCCAAAAGTTAAAAGGCTTTCTAAAGAACTGAATATAGAAAAATCTATATCTATAAGTATTGGAATTTATGAAATACAATTTTCTGATAGCTTTAGAGAAATATTCATTAAAGCAGATAAAGCTTTGTACCAGGCTAAAAAAAGTGGAAAGAATGGATATGAATTTTATTCTGATTAACTAGATAAACCAGATTCTTTATTTTGGAATCTGGTTTTTGTATATTTATAATTAAAAATTATTCCTTAAATAGTTAAGCATCTATCATATTCTTCTTGAATACTAAATTTAAACTTGAAATTTTTTAATATAACATAAAAAAATAGGATTCTTGTACTAAAAAAGAACTATTTTTCTTCCATATAAAAGAAAAAAAAATTTCATATTGACATTAAAATGAAAATAATGTATTATAAGTAAATCTTAAAAGTCCTATAGTTTATATAGGACTTTTATTATAACACTATTGAAATTCTTAGGGAAAGAGGAGGGAAAATGGACAGCGTATTGCAGGTAGTAAAGAGCATTAATAATGTTCTTTGGAGTTACTTATTGATTTTTTTACTGTGTGGAACAGGAATAATGTTTACAGTGATGCTGAAAGGAGTTCAGGTCACTAGATTTATGGACAGTGTTAGAAGGGTATTTCATAGAGGCTCAAGAAAGGGTCAGGCAGATTCCAAAGGGATGAATTCATTTCAATCTTTAGCTACTGCTGTAGCAGCACAGGTTGGAACTGGAAATCTGGCTGGAGCAGCTACTGCTATAGCAGCAGGAGGACCTGGAGCTATATTCTGGATGTGGGTAACAGCTTTTTTCGGAATGGCAACTATATTTGCTGAAGCTGTTCTTGCTCAGATATACAAAGAGGATATAAACGGAGAAGTGAGAGGTGGACCAGCATTCTATATCAGCAAAGGATTAAAATGCAAAGGTCTGGCAGTATTTTTTTCCGTAACTATAATAATCGCTCTTGGGTTTGTAGGAAATATGGTACAGGCAAATTCTATTGGAGAAGCATTTAAGGAAGCCTTTGGAATAAATCCAATTATTATGGGAGCTATAACTGTTGTTGTAGCAGGTCTTATATTCAGAGGCGGAGTAAAGCAGATAGCTTCCTTCACAGAAAAAATAGTACCTTTTATGGCTGTATTGTATATGATAGGAGGACTATATATACTTCTTTCTAACTTGAGTGGAACTATTCATGGAATAGAAATGATATTTGTAGGAGCATTCAACCCTAGAGCTGCCACAGGTGGACTGTTGGGAGTGGGGGTAAAGCAGGCTGTAAGATATGGAGTTGCAAGGGGATTGTTTTCCAATGAAGCAGGAATGGGAAGTACACCTCATGCCCATGCTATAGCCAAAGTCAGGAATCCTATAGATCAAGGTATAGTGGCAATGTTTGGAGTATTTTTTGATACATTTATAATACTTACTATAACTGCTCTTATAATATTGTCAAATGTACCGATAGATGGAAAAATGACAGGGATAACATTGACACAGTTTGCATTTAAACAAGGAATGGGACAATTAGGAACAATATTTGTAGCTGTTGCTCTTCTTTTCTTTGCTTTTTCTACTATTATAGGCTGGTATTTCTTCGGGGAAGCAAATATCAGATATCTTTTTTCCAGTAAGAAAAGTGTGGACATATATTCATATGTGGTTTTAGTTTTCATATTTCTAGGCTGCCTTTTAAAAGTGGAGCTAGTATGGGAACTTGCTGATATGTTCAACGGACTTATGGTACTGCCTAATATAATCGCACTTATTGGATTATCCGGTGTAGTAAAAAAAGGACTGGAAGAATATAATAGGAAAGAAGGAGACTTTAAATAGGAAAGAACAATTTACTTTAAGAAATTTTCAATAGTGTGTAAGAAAAAGAAAAAATTTGACAAAAATGTTTTTAAGTAATATAATCGAATCGTAAAAAAGAAAATAATAATTAAAACTGCTAGGGGAGCTGAAAAGCTGAGAAGGATAAAACCTGACCCTTGGAACCTGATCTGGATAGTACCAGCGGAGGGAAGCAAGTTATCTTTTCAGCCTTATTTAGAATTATCTGGCAGAAAGTAGCACATTGCTCTATACCGTTTGGTATAGGGCATTTTTTATTTTCTGCCCTATAACTCAGGAATAAAAAACTTAGGAGGAAAAAATATGTATTCAACACAAATGGAAGCAGCAAAAAAAGGCATCTTCACAAAAGAGATGGAGATAGTAGCAAGAGATGAAAATATGACAAGGGAAGAGCTTATGGAAAAAATGGCTCAGGGAAGAGTTGTTATACCAGCTAACATCAATCATAAAAGTCTTTATCCAAGAGCCGTTGGAGAAGGAACTAAAACTAAGGTTAATGTAAATCTTGGAGTATCAGAAGATTGCTGTGATTACTGTGGAGAGATGGTAAAAGTTCAAAAAGCTATTGAATATGGAGCAGATGCAATAATGGACTTGAGTACTTTTGGAGATACTAAGAAATTCAGAAGAGAGCTTGTGGAAAAATCAACAGTTATGCTTGGGACAGTACCTATGTATGATGCAGTTGCAAAGCTTGGAAAAAATATAAAAGACATGTCTGTAGAGGAATTGTTCAGAGTAGTAGAGGAGCATTGTGAAGATGGAATTGATTTTCTTACTATTCATGCAGGTCTAAACAGAACTTGTGTAGATAGATTAAAAAATAATAAGAGACTGACTAAAATAGTAAGCAGAGGAGGTTCAATATTATTCCAATGGATGATGCTGAATGATAAAGAAAATCCTTTCTTTGAGCATTACGACAGACTCCTTGATATCTGTAGAAAATATGATGTGACACTTAGTCTGGGAGATGGACTTAGACCGGGAAGTATTCATGATTCAACAGATGCACCACAGATTCAGGAGCTTTTAATACTTGGGGAGCTTACAAAAAGAGCATGGGAAAAAGATGTACAGGTAATGATAGAAGGACCAGGTCATGTACCTATGCATGAGATTGTAACAAATATGCAGATTGAGAAAAAATTATGCCACAATGCACCTTTCTATGTATTAGGACCTTTAGTTACAGATATAGCTCCTGGATATGATCACATTACAGCAGCTATTGGAGGAGCTATTGCAGCATCATCTGGAGCAGATTTTCTTTGCTATGTAACACCAGCAGAGCATTTGAGACTGCCTACTCTGGAAGATATGAAAGAGGGAATAATGGCATCGAGAATAGCTGGACACGCTGCTGATATAGCAAAGGGATTAAAAGGAGCTATAGAGTGGGATCACAGAATGAGTAAATTCAGAGGAGAGCTTAACTGGAAAGGGATGTTCAGCGAATGTATAGATCCTGAGAAGGCAGAAGCTTACAGAGCATCCTCTGCTCCTATAGAAGAGGAAGTATGTACTATGTGTGGAGATCTTTGCCCAATGAAAAGATGCAATGAGATTTTAGATTAATATTACAAGGAGAAAATATGAATATACTTTTAAATGGAAAGGACTATTCATCAGAAAAAATATCCACTGTAAAAGAGCTTCTTATGGAACTGGAAAGAGAATGGTCGATAGAACTCGGTGGAGCAGTTGTTCTTGTAAATGATGAAATAGTAAAAAAAGATAGATGGGAAGCTACTGAAATATCTGAAAATGCAGAAATAGAAGTACTTTCTTTTGTATCTGGAGGGTAGAAGAAAGTTTGATTACTAGTTATTTATATGTAAAAAACCAAGGATTGTTTCATATTCGAGAAACTTGATTAATTAGGCTCATGGCAAAGAAGGATTACAACAGCTTTGCTGTTGCATCTCAGTAATTATAACAATTAAAATTGCTTAATTACTGGAACTCAGCTTTGCCTCAAACAGTTATATTTTTTAGCGTTCAATTTCGCTGTATTAATCTAACTTTCTTTCATAAATTACACAATCCTTTAAGTTTTTATGAAAAATTATATATTTTAGATAGAAAAAAGGAAGGTAAAATGGATAAGTTTATATTAAAAGGACATGAATTTGGAAGCAGACTTCTTACAGGTACTGGAAAATTTTCAGATAAAAATTTAGTAGCTCCTATGTTGGAAGCCAGTGGGTCACAAATAATAACTATGGCATTAAGAAGAATAAATTTTCAAAATCCTAAAGAAAATATATTGAATTATATCCCTAAACATATAACTCTTCTTCCTAATACATCAGGAGCAAGAACAGCAGAGGAAGCTGTAAAGATAGCGAGAATAGCAAGAGAAGCTGGATGTGGTGATTTTATCAAAATAGAGATAATCAATGATTCTCAATATCTTATGCCAGATAATTCAGAAACAATAAAGGCTACAAAAATACTAGCTGATGAAGGATTTATTGTACTTCCATATATGATGCCTGACCTTATAGCAGCTAAAAGAATGGAAGATGCAGGAGCAGCAGCAGTTATGCCTTTAGGGTCGCCTATTGGTTCTAACAGAGGAATAGTAACTAAACCCCTTATAGAAATGATGCTGGAAACTAACAGAGTTCCTATCATAGTAGATGCTGGAATAGGAAGACCATCTGATGCTGCAATAGCTATGGAGATGGGATGCGACGCTGTCCTTGTAAATACAGCAATAGCTACAGCACAAGATCCAGTGAAAATGGGAAGAGCTTTTTCATTGGCAGTAGAAGCTGGAAGGGAAGCTTTTCTGGCTAAAATAGCAGAGGAAAAGAGATATGCCAGTGCTTCATCACCATTGACTGGATTTCTTTTCAGAGGTGACAAATAAGTGAGCTATTATGATGAACTTGTAAAATGGAAAGATTTTGATTTTGAAAACTATTTTTCTAATGTTACAGATGAAGATATAAAAAAAAGCATAGGGAAGGATAAACTGGGAATATATGATTATTTAAACCTCCTTTCACCAAAGGCTCAAGATCATCTGGAAGAGATGGCAGTAAAAGCTGCAAAGCTTACAAGACAGCACTTTGGTAATGTAATAGGATTGTATCTTCCAATATATGTTTCAAATTATTGTACAAGCAACTGCGTCTACTGTGGTTTTTCAAAAAAGAATCATATAAAAAGAAGACATATGAAATTTGAAGAGATAGAGCATGAAGCACAGGAAATAGCTAAAAGCGGAATCGGAAATATACTTCTTCTTACAGGAGAGGCGAAAGGGCTGGTAGATAAAGAATATCTCAAAGGCGGAATAGATGTATTGAAAAAATATTTCTCCTCTGTTTCGATAGAGGTTATGCCTTTAGATGAAGAAGATTATAGATATCTGGCAGAAGATGGACTGGATGGACTCACTGTATATCAGGAGACATATGACGAAAAAAGATATGAACAGGTGCATCTATCTGGAGAGAAAAGAAACTTTAAATATCGTCTTGATACACCGGAAAGAGGAGCAAAGGCAGGAATCAGAACTATTGGAATAGGTGCTCTTCTTGGACTGGGAGGTATCAGGAGTGATGCTTTTAAGACAGGGCTTCATCTGAAATATCTCATGGAAAATTATCCAAACAGTGAATTCAGTATATCTTTTCCAAGAGTAAATGAAGCAGAAGGAAATCTAAAGGACAGCTATGCTGTAGATGATTTGACTTTTGTGCAGATACTCCTTGCTAACAGAATATTTCAGCCAAAGGCAGGAATAACTCTTTCCACTAGAGAAAGTGCAGCAATGAGAGATAATATTGTAGCTTTGGGAGTAACTAAGTTTTCTGCTGGGTCTAAAACAGAAGTTGGAGGATATTCACATGAAAATGAATCTACTGCTCAATTTGATATAACTGACAACAGGGATGTAGAGGATATAGTAAGAGCTATAAGAGGAAGAGGTCTGGAAGTAGTATATAAGGACTGGGAGACATTAGTATGAGAATAGGAATAGCTGGAACAGGTGGAATAGGTTCTAACACAGCTGTTCATCTTGTGAGATCAGGTGTGAAAGAGTTGAAATTTGGAGATTTTGATATTATTGAAGAATCAAATCTCAACAGACAGTTTTATTTCAAAGATCAGGTAGGAAAGTACAAAGCAGAAATGCTATATGAAAATTTAAAAAGGATAAATCCAGATGGAGATTTTCAATATAGTATCATCAAATTTGAAAGAGAGAATATAAAAGAATTTTTCAAAGACTGTGATATAGTAATAGAAGGGTTTGATAAAAAAGAGTATAAAAGTATGCTTGTGGAAGAATTGTATCCTTTAGGAAAATTGATAATATCTGCTTCTGGGATAGCCAGTCATGACTGTGAAGGAATCCGAGTGGAAGAAGCAGGAAAAAACCTGTATATAGTGGGAGATTTTCAAAAAGACATTTCTGAATACAAAACATATTCTCATAAGGTGGCAGTGATATCTGCTCTTATGGCAGAGATAGCTTTAAAAAGAGGTGGATATATTGAGGAATAGAATAGATATACCAGAAGGGTTATATGGGATAACTGGAGATAATTTTGCCAATGGGAAGAGCAATTATCAATGTGTAGAAGAAATGATAAAAGGTGGAATTAAAATAGTTCAATATAGGGATAAGAGAAAAAATTCCAGAGAAAAAGTAGAAGAGGCAGGAGCTATAAGAGAGCTTTGCAGAAAAAACAATGTACTTTTCATAGTAAATGATGATGTAGCTATTGCTATGCTGGTAGATGCTGATGGAGTACATGTAGGGCAGGAGGATATGAAGCCAGCCGATGTGAGAAAACTTCTAGGTGAAAATAAGATTATTGGCTTGTCTACTCATTCAGAGGAACAGGGAATGGCAGCATACAATGATATAGATGTAGACTATATTGGAGTGGGCCCTATATTTCCAACGACGACAAAAGATACTGCTCCAGTTGGACTTGGATATTTAGAATTTGCTGTAAAGAATCTTCATCTGCCATTTATAGCCATAGGTGGAATAAAAGACTATAACATAGATGAAATAATAAAAAGAGGGGCTAAAAGGATATGTCTTGTAAGTGATATTGTAGGAGCAGAGGATATATGTAAAAAAATTATTGATCTTAATAATAAAATTTTGAAAAAATAATAGTCATTTAATCTGATTTTGAGGATATATTTTTCTTTTAGTTATGGCACGGATATATTATTTCAATAGGTTAAGCCTCTTGACAATTAGGGAATTAAGTAATAAAGTATAATAAGATACTATAAATTAACTATAAGAAAAGAGGGATTTTGTGCTAAAGATATACGACGATATAATGGGTAAAACAAATTCTAGTTTTGCATACAAAATATTAAAAGAGAATATACTCAGACTTGACCTTAAACCTGGAGAGGAACTTCGTGAAATTGATCTGTTTCATTCTCTTAATATGAGCCGTACACCTATTAGAGAGGCACTTATTCTTCTAAAACATGATGGGTTAATAGAAACTCTTCCTCAGAGCGGAACTTTTGTTACTAAGATAGATAAAGAAAAATTTGAAGATGGAAGAATGCTGAGAATTTGTGTGGAAGAGAAAATGATACAATTAGCTTGCGATAATTTTTCAGAAGAACATCTAAAAAAATTAGAAGATAACCTTGCAAAACAGAAATTTATCCTTGATACAACTAGAAACTATGTAGAATTTCATAAACTAGATGTGGAATTTCATCAAATGATATTTGAAGGAGTGGGATACAAAGATTTATTTAAAGTGACAACAGAGAACTTTTTTGAC
Organism: Fusobacterium ulcerans; assembly: GCF_003019675.1. Classification (NCBI taxonomy): domain Bacteria; kingdom Fusobacteriati; phylum Fusobacteriota; class Fusobacteriia; order Fusobacteriales; family Fusobacteriaceae; genus Fusobacterium; species Fusobacterium ulcerans. The sequence continues at coordinate 2,890,390 of NZ_CP028105.1, forward strand.
TATCAGAGAGTGAGAGTTTTAAATTCCTCTAACAAGATAAAAGATAATTTTATTCAAGAGAGCCATTTGAGGATATTGGATACTATTAAAAACAAGAAAAAAGATAAAGTTCATGAACTGCTTAATGAGCATTTTTCAAGATTACCAGCAAAACTTGAATATTTTATTGAAGAATATCCATTCTATTTTAAATAAAAGTAAGAAGCTGACTATAAGTCAGCTTTTTTGCTTAGAAATAAAAATTAATCAGAGGGGAATTATGGAATACATAGAAGATTTTTTATTTATATCAGAAGATAAATGTAAAAAGATACAATTGGAACTAAAAGATAAAGTTGAATTAAAAAATAATTTTAAATTAGAAGACATTAAATATGTGGCTGGAATAGATCTGGCTTACTGGATGGAAAATGAAAAAGAGACAGCTGTATGCTGTATAACCATTATAGATATTGATACTAAAGAAATTGTGGAGGAAGCAAATACAAAAGGGGATATAACATTTCCATATATAGCAGGATATCTTTCATTCAGGGAGCTTCCCTTAATATTGGAAATTGTTAAAAAATTAAAGATACAGCCTGATTTATATGTTTTTGATGGAAATGGATACCTCCATCCAAGAAATATGGGAATAGCAACTCATGCTTCTTTTTATTTAAAAAAACCATCTATAGGGGTTGCTAAAAGTTACTATAAAATAGATGGAGTAGAATTTGTAATGCCAGAAGACAAAGAGGGAGCATATACTGAAATAGTAATAGAAAACAAAGTATGCGGTGCATCTTTAAGAACTCATAAAGGAGTAAAACCTGTATTTGTATCTGTAGGGAATTATATGAAATTGGAAAGAGCTGTTGAAATAATAATGCTGCTGGTTGGAAAAGAGAGCCATATACCGCTTCCAACAAGATATGCAGATATAGCTACACATAAAATGAGAGATTTTTATAAAAATAATAAGTAATTTAAAAATGAGTGACTAAACAGGCGGATTAAATCTGCCTATAAGCCACTCATTTTTTATTTGTCATAAATTAAAATATTTACTTGTAAAATATATTAAAAACAGCCACCTGAAGAAGTATTACAATAAGAATTCCTATTACTCCCCCACTTGTTCTTCTGCCTTTCTTGATATTATTTTTTACCTTTTCAAAATACAAGATATTTCCTTTAAAACCTAAATATGCAGGAAAAAGAAAAAGAAATGCCAGATATACTGATGGAAGATGATCTGAAGTAATATTGATAAAAATTATATAAAGAATAGCATATTCATAGAGCCCTCTATAGCCCAGCCAAAAAGGTGCTAAAAAAAATGCCCAAAAATTAAACTTTGTATTATCAGAGAGCCATTCATTTACATAGTGGTTAAAACCGTTTCCAACATGATCTTGAAGGCACTCAATATTATTTTCTATAAACTCAACATCTTCTATTAACAATGGATTTTTCATAGTATATCTCCCTTCTAGTAGTTCTATATATAATCGATTATAACAAAAATAGAAAAATAAGTCAAATTTTGGACTACAAAAATACATGTGAAATAGTTTTTTAGAATATAAAAATATAATAAAAGAGAAATTAAAATCTAAAGAAAATTTTTATTACTCATTTCTTCATTTATATATATAAAATTTTCCAAGATTAAAAAACTTAAAATATGTTCTTCATATAAAAATTTTTCTATGATTTTTATAAAAAAATGACATTTGCTAATCAAAGAAATGAGTAACTTAAAAAATAGAATTTTATTTTGTAAAATTTAAACTTCATAGAAAAAAATAAAAAAAATGAAAACCCTTTAAAAACTTAATATTTTTTTATGAATAAAAAATTTCAAAGATTGAATATACTGGACTTTGTTCTAGGAAATTATTCTAAACGAAAGAAATATCAATTCTTTTTTATGGAAAAATCTGCAAAAAAATAAAAAAACATTTGACATATCGTGCACAATATATTATAAATATATTAATATATTTAGTACTTAATTAAAACTTTGATTTCAAAAATAGTTCACAAATGGAAAAATAGTTTTAAAGGATACAGTAAATAAAAGTTTAATTTTAAAAAAACGTAGGAATTAAAGAGATTTAATTAATGAATAGGGAGGGAAGAGAAGAAATGAAATTTAGCTATTACCCTGGTTGTACTTTAAAAACTAAAGCACAAGACCTTGAGAAATATGCCTTAGATTCAGCAGCTGCTCTAGGTATCGAATTGGAAGAGCAGAAAGACTGGCAATGTTGTGGGGCAGTATTTCCATTAGGTTCAGACGAAATTGCTACAAAACTTTCTTCAGTAAGAAGTCTGGCGGCTTCTTATGCTAAGGGAGAGAAACTTGTGACTATATGTTCTGCATGTCACCATGTAATAAAAAGAACAAATGAGGAACTAAAATCTAATGAAGATATGAGAAGAAAAGTAAATAATTATCTTCAATTAGAAAATGACTACTCAGGAGAGGGAGAAGTAATCCACTATCTTGAAATGTTAAGAGACGAAATAGGATTTGATAAGATAGCAGAGAAAGTGGTAAAACCTCTTAATCGTAAAATTGCAGCTTATTATGGATGTATGCTTTTAAAACCTAAAAAAGCGATGAACTTTGATGATCCTGAAAATCCATCAATAATGGAGAATTTTATAAAAGCACTTGGAGGAACTCCAGTACTTTACCCATATAGAACAGAATGCTGTGGAGCTTATCTTGCTGTAAATAATAAAGAACTTACAGAAAAAATGAGCAGTAAGATAATAAAATCAACTTTAGATAATGGAGCAGAGGAAATTGTTACAGCTTGTCCTTTGTGCAAGTATAACTTGGAACTTAAAGATACAGCATCTGTAAGTTATTTTTCAGAGATTTTAGCTGAAGCTTTAGGAGTTAAGTAAGAGATTTCTAAAGACAGGGAGGAAAAATTGGAAAGAGATAGAGTAGTTTTCAATAAAGATAAAAAAGATGTACTTACAATAGAGGAAATCAGCAAGGAAAAAACAGCAAACTGTATGCAGTGTGGAAAATGTTCTGCTGGATGCCCTGCTGCTGAAGGAATGGACATACTTCCTCATCAAGTAATAAGACATCTGCAAATGGGAGATGTAGAAACAATAAAAAATAGTAAAACTATATGGACTTGTGCTTCTTGTTTTACTTGTGCTTCTCGTTGTCCTAGAAATGTAGATCTTTGTAAATTGATGGAAGCAGTTCGTTTGACTATCGTAAGAAAAAAAGGAAGCAGCAAATTGATTCCTGAGGATGTACCTGGAATAATGTCAGATAAAAAGATGCCGCAGCAAGCTATTGTTAGTGCATTTCGTAAATATAGTAAATAAACTGTTTTGTGAGGAGGAAAGAGATTGCAAAGAGTTGGAGTTTTTGTTTGTTGGTGCGGGAATAATATAGCAGGTACTGTAGATGTAGAAAGAGTATCTGAAGTAGCAAAGGATATTCCTGGAGTAGTTTATTCAACAAATTATCAATATATGTGCTCAGAGATAGGGCAAAATTTATTAAAGGATGCTATAAAAGAGCATAACTTAGATAGAGTAGTAGTTGCTTCATGTTCACCTAGAATGCATGAGACAACATTTCGTAATGCAGCAGCAAAGGCTGGATTAAATCCATACCTTGTTGAGATAGCAAATATAAGAGAACACTGTTCATGGGTACATAAAGACAAAGAGCAGGGAACAGAAAAAGCAATAGCACTTGTAAAAGCTGCTGTAGCAAAAGCTATTCTTAATGCTCCGTTAGTATCTGGAGAGAGTGGAGTAGAAAAAAGAGCATTGGTAATCGGAGGGGGAATTGCTGGTATACAGACAGCCCTTGATATAGCTGATGCAGGATTCAAAGTGGATATAGTTGAGAAGCAACCAAGTATAGGTGGAAAAATGGCTCAGTTAGATAAGACATTCCCTACACTTGACTGTTCAGCTTGTATCTTAACACCTAAAATGGTTGATGCTTCTATGCATCCAAACATTACTTTACATACATACAGTGAAATAGAAGCTGTAAATGGTTATGTAGGAAACTTTACAGTATCTATAAAGAAAAAAGCTCGTTATGTAGATATGGATAAATGTACAGGTTGTGGAATCTGTGTTGAAAAATGTCCTTCAAGAAAAGCAGGAAATGAATTTGAAGAAAATCTAACTAAAAGAGGAGCTATATATAAAGCATTTGCACAGGCAGTACCAAATGTACCAGTAATCGATACTACTCAATGTATAAAAATGGCAACTGGAAAATGTGGAATCTGTGAAAAACTTTGTATGGCAAAAGCTATAGATTTCTCTCAAAAAGATGAAATTATAGAAGAAAGATATGGAGCTATAGTAGTAGCTACTGGATATGATCTTATCAATCTTGAGAAGTTAGGAGAATACAACTATTCTCATCCAAATGTAATAACTTCACTGGAATTTGAAAGACTTACAAATGCAGCAGGACCTACTCATGGAAAATTCCTTAAACCTTCAGATCATACAAAACCTAAGAAAGTAGTTTTTGTACAATGTGTTGGATCAAGAGATACAAGCGACAGAGGAAAACCTTACTGTTCAAAAATCTGTTGTATGTATACAGCAAAACATGCAATGCTTCTTAGAGATAAATACCCAGATATCGAAGCATATGTATTCTATATAGATGTAAGAACACCTGGTAAAAACTTTGATGAATTCCAAAGAAGAGCAGTTGAAGAGTATGGAGTTCAATATATCAAAGGTATGGTTGGAAAAGTATTCCCAGAAGGGGATAAACTAATGGTAAATGGTGTAGATGCACTTACTGGACAGACAGTTGTAATAGATGCTGATATGGTAGTACTGGCAGCAGCTACAAGAGCTAAAGATGATGCAGTAGCTTTAAAAAGAAAGCTAAACATCAGTACAGATACAAACAACTTCTTTACAGAGGCACATCCAAAACTAAAACCAGTAGAAACAGCTTCAGCAGGAATATACTTAGCAGGGGCTTGTCAAGGACCTAAAGATATTCCTGAAACAGTGGCACAAGCCAGTGCAGCAGCAGCAAAAGCAATAATTCTGCTTTGCAAGGATAAACTTGTAAATAACCCTTGTGTATCTTCTGTAAATACAGATCTTTGCAGTGGATGCGGTCAATGTGCACAAATGTGTCCATACGATGCTATCTCTCTAAAAATGACTGATATCAGAGATCATGGAAAAGTTGTAAGAAGATTAGTGGCAACAGTAAATGATGCACTATGTCAAGGATGTGGAGGATGTACAGTATCTTGCCGTCCAGGAGCAATTGACCTGAGAGGATTCTCAAATAAACAAATTATGGCGGAGGTAGATGCAATATGTCGTCTGTAGAAAAAGTAGAAAAAGAAGAATTCAAACCTTTGATAGTTGCATTCTGCTGTAACTGGTGTAGTTATGCAGGTGCTGACTTAGCAGGGACAAGCAGATTAAACTACCCTGCTAATGTAAAAATAATTCGTGTTCCATGCTCTTGCAGAGTAAATACTAACTTCATAATCCGTGCTTTCCAAAAAGGTGCAGATGGAGTAGTTATTGCAGGATGTCACCCAGGGGACTGTCACTACTCAACAGGAAACTATTACACAAGACGTCGTTTCTCTGTGTTCATCAATCTTCTTGAGTATATGGGAATAGAAAAAGAGCGTTTCAAAATAGACTGGATATCAGCTGCGGAAGCAAATAAGTTTGCTACAGTAATGAATGAAGTATTGGAAAACGTTCATAGACTTGGACCAAATAAAAAGTTGAGGGATGGTAGATGGAAATAATGACTGAAAAAATTAGAAAAATAGCTAAAGAAGCACTTTCAAGTAATAAAGTCCAAATGGTAATTGGTTGGGAAAAAGGAGATTTCTCATTTGAATCTATACCAGTTTTCATCACTGATGCTGAACAGGCTGATAAACTTGTATTAGATGCTTACTGTATAAACAACCTAAGCAAATATCTTATGGAACAAACACAAAAATATGAAAAAATTGGAATATTTTTAAAAGGATGCGATTCATTAGGATTAAACCAATTATTGAAAGACCATAGAATAGACAGAGAAAAAGTATATGTATGGGGAGTTCCATGTAATGAAATGGTTGATTCTAAAAATAATAAATATACAAAATGTGAAACTTGTCTTCACCCTACTCCAGTAGTATATGATGAACTGTTAGGAGAGGAAATAACTTCTGAAATTGATCCTGAAGAGAGATTCAGAGAAGTAAGAATACTTGAGAATATGACTGCTGATGAAAGATACGAATTCTGGAGCAATGAGTTTTCAAGATGTATCAGATGTAATGCTTGTCGTAACATATGCCCAGCATGCAGCTGTGTAAAATGTGTATTCGACAATGATGATATAAATGTTTTAGGAAAAGCTAATATAGCACCTGAAAATGGATTCTTCCACTTAACAAGAGCTTACCATGTAGCTGGTAACTGTGTGGACTGTGGAGAATGTGCAAGAATATGTCCTGCTCATATCAGACTTGACCTGTTAAACAGAAAAATAATAAAAGATATCAATGAAACTTATGGAGCATGGGAAGCAGGACTTGATTCTGAAACTCCAGCACCATTAGTATCATACACACTAGAAGATAAAGATAACTTTGCAGTAAAAAAAGGAGGTAAATAATGAAAAAAGTATTAAAAAGCAGACTGACTGAATTATGGGAAGCTATTAATAACAGTTTTGATTTATTTCTTCCAATGGAAAATGGTACTCTTGTAAATTTTGGAAGCTATGCAGCTGACAAAAATGTAAGACTTGATGTACTTAAAACAAGTTCATCAGTAAAAGAGTTTGTTTTTCCTCAAACTGAAACATACTTAAAATTTAAAAATACAAGAAAAAAACTTGAACTTACACCAGTAAATGTAGAGGGAAGAGACTATGTGCTTTTTGGTGTTAGAAACTGTGATGCAGCAAGTTTTAAAATAATGGACAATATATTTTTGAGAGAGCCGGTAGATACATATTACAGAGCTCACAGAGCAAAAGGGATCATAGTAACTATGGCATGTAATTCTCCAGAGGAAACTTGTTTCTGTAGTGCATTTGGAATAGATGCTGCTGAAGCTTCTCCAGCTTCTGATATAGTAACTTGGGATATGGGAGACTATATCTTATGGGAAGCAAAGACAGAAAAGGGAGAAAAGCTTACTGCTGCTGTCTCATCTGTACTTGAAGATGCTGAAGATGTAAATGCTCTTGAAACATTAAAAAAAGAGATCAAAGAAAAAATGGAATCACTTCCATTAAAAGATCTTGATCCTAAAAAAATAACTAAAGAACAACAGGAGCTTTTCGATATGGAAGACTTCTGGGGAGATATCAGCAAAAAATGTCTAGCTTGTGGGTCTTGTACATTTGTATGTCCAACTTGCCACTGTTATGATGTAAAAGATTATGATGGAGGAAATGCTGGAGAGAGATACAGATGCTGGGATTCTTGCATGATATCAGACTTTACTCGTATGGCTCATGGAAATCCAAGAACTAGTCAATTACAAAGAGTAAGACAAAGATTTATGCACAAACTTGTATATTATCCAAAAAATCATGAGGGAATGTACTCTTGTGTAGGATGTGGAAGATGTGTTGAGAAATGTCCTGTAGGACTAAATATTGTAAGAGTAATAAAAAGATTGGGGGAGGAATAATATGAGTTGTGGTTGCGGATGTCATGATCATGACAATGATCCTTTAATGCCTAAAGTGGCAATAATAACTAATATCAGAAGAGATACTCCTGATGTTACTACATTTAGAATAGAGAGTCCAGAAGGTGGAAAACCTTTTGAATTTATGCCAGGTCAATGTGCTATGCTGTCAGTTCCTCCAATAGGAGAAGCTATATTCTCTATAACTTCATCTCCTACTGTAAAAGATTACATGGAGTGCAGCATAAAAAAATGCGGAATAGTAACTGACTATATACACCAGCTTGAAGAGGGAGCTGAAATTGGTATAAGAGGACCATATGGAAATAACTTCCCTGTAGAAGAAGCAGATGTATTGAAAGGTAAAGACCTTCTGTTCATAGCTGGAGGTATAGGACTTGCTCCTCTTCGTTCAGTTATCAACTATGTAATGGATAACAGAGAAAACTATGGAAAAGTGGATATCGTATATGGTTCACGTACTCCAGATGATCTAGTACATCAAAATGATATTTTCAAAGTATGGCCTGCTCAGAAAGACACAAATGTGCATCTGACAGTAGACAGAGAATTTGAAGGATGGGATGGGCATGTTGGATTTGTCCCAAACTATGTAAAAGAGCTTGGACTTGACAATAACAAAGTTGCTCTTGTGTGCGGACCTCCAATCATGATCAAATTTGTACTTCAAGGTTTGGAAGAAATCGGATTTAAGAAAGAGCAAGTATTCACTACATTGGAACTTAAAATGAAATGTGGTGTAGGAAAATGCGGACGTTGCAACATTGGAGATAAATATGTTTGTAAAGATGGTCCAGTATTTAGATGTGATGAAATTTTAGAACTTCCAAATGAATATTAATATTGAGAAAAAATCATAGTAAGGAGAGATAAATGGCTGAAAAGAAAATGGTTGATATATATATATTAGGTAAAAAATATACTGTACCTTCAACTCTAACAATAATGGATTCTATGGAATATGCAGGATATCAGCTTATAAGAAGCTGCGGATGCAGATCAGGATTCTGTGGAGCTTGTGCTACTGTATATAGAGTGCAGGGACAAAGTGAACTTAAAGTAACTCTTGCTTGTCAAAGCGAGGTAGAAGATGGAATGTATCTTACACAAATTCCTTTCTTCCCGGGGAAAAAAGCAGTTTATGATATGGATAAAGTAGAAGCTTCTGCTGATACTATGGTAGAAAAATATCCTGAAATATACAAATGTATAGGATGTAATGCTTGTACAAAAGGATGTTCTCAAGGAATCAATGTAATGCAGTATATTGCATATGCACAAAGAGGAGAATTTGAGAAATGTGCTCATGAATCATTTGACTGTGTAGGATGTGGAATATGTGCATCAAAATGTCCTGCTGGAATAACTCACTACAATGTAGGACTTCTGGCTCGTCGTATTACTGGAAAACATATAGCTCCTAAGAGTAAACATTTAATGGAAAGAGTTGAAGAAATCAACGCTGGTAAATTAGATGCGGAATTAGATGAAATGATGAACAAAAGTATAGATGAACTAAAAGATCTATACAATCATAGAGATATCACTAAATAGTAGGAATGGAGGTTTTTGATAGATGTATACGGCAGAAATGAGAGAATTAATAAAAAAGGTTGAGGCAACTCGTCCAAGTAGAATGGGACATGATTTTCCAAGATTGTCTCCAGAAGCTAAACTTGAAATATTAAAGAGTAATCACCCTGACTATGTAGAAAGTGGATTCAGACCGCTTAATCTTGGAGTAAATTCTGGAGATAAAGTGCCTTTGGAACTAGCTGATCTTATAGAAGCAAAAAGCAGAGTGGAATTAGATAAAGTAGATCTTAACAGAGTAGACTATGATGTAGATGTTCTTATAATAGGAGCAGGGGGAGCAGGAGCTGCTGCTGCACTGGAAGCACATAATACTGGAGCAAAAGTAATGATAGCTACTAAACTTCGTTTTGGTGATGCCAACACTATGATGGCAGAAGGAGGAATCCAAGCTGCTGACAAGCCAGACGATTCACCTGCTAGACACTACTTAGATGTATTAGGTGGAGGACATTTCACAAACATTCCTGAACTGGCAAAAGCATTAGTACATGATGCACCGGGAGCTATCCAATGGCTTAATGAACTTGGAGTAATGTTTGATAAAGAAGAAGATGGAACTATGCATACACAGCATGGTGGAGGAACTTCAAGAAAGAGAATGCATGCTGCTGCTGACTACAGTGGAGCAGAAATCATGCGTGTACTTAGAGATGAAGTAAGAAATAAAGGTGTAGAAGTAATAGAGTTTTCACCAGCTGTAGAACTTATAAAAGATACAGAGGGAAAAGTAGCAGGAGCTGTACTGTATAATCTTGAAACTAAAGAATACTCAGTAGCAAAAGCTAAAACTGTAATACTGGCTACAGGAGGAGCAGGAAGACTTCATTATCATGGATTCCCTACTTCTAACCACTATGGAGCAACAGCTGATGGATTAGTATTAGGATACAGAGTAGGAGCAGAACTTGCTTTTGCTGATACTATTCAATATCATCCTACAGGAGTTGCATTCCCATCTCAAATATTTGGTGCTCTAGTAACTGAAAAAGTAAGAGGACTTGGAGCTACACCTCTTAACATAGATGGAGAGCAATTCGTATATCACTTAGAAACAAGAGATATCGAAGCATCTGCTATCATCAATGAATGTAATGTAAAAGGAAAAGGAATTGCTACACCAACTGGAGAAGTTGGAGTATGGCTTGACACTCCATTAATCGACATGATACATGGAGAGGGAACATTGGAAAAAAGACTTCCTGCAATGTTTAGAATGTTTGAAAAATTTGGAATAGATATGAGAAAAGAACCAATTCTTATCTACCCAACACTTCATTATCAAAATGGAGGACTCCTAATCAATGATAAAGGGGAAACTAAAATAGAAAACCTATTTGTTGCTGGAGAATGTGCTGGAGGAATCCACGGAAGAAACAGACTTATGGGAAATTCATTATTGGATATAATAGTATTTGGACGTAGAGCTGGTAAAAATGCTGGTGCTAAGAGTAAAGAGGTTGAAGTAAAAGACCTTACTCTAAATCATATAGCAGAATACCATGAATCTTTGAAAGCAAATGGAGTAGAAACTGACAGAGTATCTCCTATGCTGCTTCCTCGTTACAGACATGGTGCAGATAAACAAAACTAATATATAAAGGGGGAATAAAATGAATTTTATAGTTGCAATTTTGGTTGTGGTGGCAGTTGGATATCTTATTGTTAAAAAATATTATGCACAAGGTGTTCTGTTGCTTGGGGGAGCTGTACTTTTGTTAGCTGCTGTTGTCTTTAATGGAACTCCTATCCTTGCAAAAGGTGGAACAGGATCACTTTATCTTGATGTATTTGCTCAATTAAAAGCTAACTTTATTAAGACTACTGGAAGTCTTGGACTAGCTATTATGATAGTATCAGCATTTGCTAAATACATGGACCATATAGGAGCAAGTAAGGCTCTTGTAAAAGTTGCTATTAAGCCTTTACAAAAACTTAACTCTCCATATATAGTGCTTGCATTATCGTATGTAGTGGGACAAATACTTAATATCTTCATACCAAGTGCATCTGGACTTGGAGTACTTCTAATGGTAACTGTATATCCTATCGTTGTATCTCTTGGAGTATCACCTCTAGCAGCTACAGCAGTAATAGGAACATCTGCTTGTCTTGACCTAGGACCAGCTTCTGGAAATGCTGTTCTGGCTTCTAAAACTGCTGGAATAGATGCAGCACTATACTTTGTTGATTATCAAATACCAGTAGCAATAGTTACAGTTATTGTTATCACAGTTATCCACTACTTTGTAAATAAATCTATGGACAAAAATATGAATTTAGCTGAAAAAGCTAAAGAGGAAGCTGAATTTGAAAAAGAAATGAATGCAGAAGGAAAAGTTCCTGGATTCTATGCTCTTTTACCTATCATTCCGTTGATTGTAATACTTGTATTCAGTCCGTTAACTGGAAGTAAAGTTAGAGTAGACGTTATAGAAGCTATGTTTATGAGTATTGCTTTAAGTATGTTCATTGAAGGATTGAGAAGAAAAGCTTTCAAAAGTACTCTTGTTGAATTGAAAATAGTATTTACAGCAATGGGAAGTCAATTTGCAAATGTTATCACTCTAATTGTAGCTGGAGAATTCTTTGCTCTTGGACTTACTAGAATAGGAGTTATATCAGCTCTTATTGACTCAACTAAGTCAGCAGGACTTGGACCTCAGCCAATGATTCTAGTAATGACTGCAATAATAGCACTTTCTTCTATCCTTATGGGATCAGGAAATGCACCATTCTTCGCTTTTGCGGCACTTGCACCAGCAGTAGCAGCATCAGTTGATCTTAATCCAATTGTTATGTTAATGCCAATGCAGTTAGCAGCAGGAATAGCAAGAAGTATTTCTCCTATCACTGCGGTTATTGTTGCAGTTGCAGGTATCTCTGGAGTATCTCCATTTGATGTTGTAAAAAGAACAGCAGCTCCAATGGTTGGAGGACTTTTAGCAGTTCTTATCACTAACATGATTCTATTTGGATAATATTTAAAAAATAAGGGGGACACATAGAAATGGATATGAAAAAATATTTAGCAGATTTAGAAAAGTTAGTAAACATCGACTGTGGAAGCAATGTACCTGAAGGGGTACAGGAAGTTACAGAATTTTTCAAGAAAGAGCTTGAAAATGACTGGATACTTAAAGTATATCCTCAAAATGATGGAAAGAACCCTGTATTAGTAGCTAAGAACAGAGACAGTGAAGATATTGATCTTATGTTCCTAGGACATAACGATACTGTATTCCCTAAAGGAACTGTACCAGCATGGTCATATAAACTTGAAGGAAATATAGCAACAGGAGCGGGAGTATATGACATGAAGTCTGGAGTACTTTCTATGATAGAAGTTGCTAAAGAGTTCAAAGATGAAGATATAACTATAGCTCTTGTAATGAATACAGATGAGGAAATCAGTTCTCGTTATTCAAGACCTGTAATAGAAGAAGTAGGAAAGAATGCAAAATATGCAATGGTATTTGAACCAGCTCGTAAAAATGGAAATGCTGTAATAGAGAGAAAAGGACTTGTAAAATACAAAGTTGAGTTCTTTGGAAAATCTTCTCATGCAGGAAACTATCCACAAGAGGGAATCAATGCTATTCTTGAAGCTTCTCGTTGGGTAACTGAAATATCTAAACTTCATAACTGGGATATAAAGAACTCACTTAATGTGGGACTTATAGAAGGTGGAAGTGGAGTAAATATCGTTCCTGATTATGCTTGTATCAAATTTGAAGGAAGATCTCACCAAGTAGAATTCTTTGAAACTATCAGAAAAACTATGGAAGAGTTAAAAGCAAATCCATTAGTTGAGGGAATCAAAGTAGAACTTGAAGAAATTGGATATAGACCACCATTAGTACTAAATGATAAATCAGCTACACTTCGTGATCTTTTTGATGAGAGCAAAGCTGAAATGGGAATAAAATATGACTGGGAAGTAGCTGGAGGATGTTCTGATGGGAACTTCTTAGGAGTATTAGGTGTAGGAGTAGTTGATGCTGTAGGTCCTGTGGGGGGAGAAGCTCACAGCAAAAACGAATATTTGGACATATCTACTATTGAAGAAAGAATTGATCTAGCTAAGGCTGTAGTTAGAAAAATGATTGATAGAAAGATAATATAACAACTGAATAGAGGGTTTAAAATTAGGAAAAGGCTGTTTTAGGACAGCCTTTTTTGTATTTAATATAAATTTTTAATTTTTTTAAATTTTAAGAAGCTTTATATTCCTCAATAAATATTTTTTTTAAAACTTAGGAAGAAGATAAAAGGAATATTTTAAATTAATTAGCAGGGAAGAGAACTTTAAAATGGATATTATTTTTTTATGTTACTTAAGACAATTTTCAATGCTTATTTTTGTTTTTTATAATATATCCTGTGAAAAAATATTATGATACGATATACGAAATTAGATAATTATGTTTTAATAACTGAGGATTTATCCTATTAAACTATAATAATTGGAGGAAAATTTTATGGAAAAGAAGGGATCACCAAAAGTAGTAAAAATGGATGTGTATCCAGTAGCAGGATATGATAGTATGCTTCTGACGCTTAGTGGATGTCATGCACCTTATTTCACAAGAAATATAGTAATTTTAGAAGATGAAACTGGAAATAAAGGAATAGGAGAAATACATGGCGGGGAAGCTATAACAGAAATGCTTGAAAGTTATAAACCAATAGTGGTAGGAGCAGAAATAGCTGATTACAGACAGGTTATAACAAACATAAGACAAAATGGGCAGAAGGCTAAAGGGGATAGTGGTGAAGGACTTCAGGGATTGAATATAAGCAATCTGAAATTTGTAGTTCAGGCTGAAGCTGCTGTGGAATGTGCTATGTTGGATTTATTAGGAAAATATGTAAATAAAGCTATGGCATCTCTGTTAGGAGATGGAGGAATACAAAGAAGAGAAGTTCCTTTCCTGGGTTATTTATTTTATATAGCTGATACAAAGAAAACTGATCTTCCTTATTTAGTAGAGAGTGACTGTAAAGATAAATGGGAGAAAGTGAGAAGAAAAGAAACTCTTACTCCTGAAGCAGTAGTAGAACAGGCAAAAGCTCTTTATGAAAGATATGGATTTAAAGATTTTAAATTAAAAGGCGGAGTATTAAAAGGAGAAGAGGAAATGAAAGCTGTGGAGGCTCTTCATGCAGCTTTTCCAGAAGCAAGAGTAAACATTGATCCAAATGGAGCATGGACTTTAGAGGAAGCAATAAGATTATGCGAGGGTAAAAATAATGTAGTGGCATATATGGAAGATCCATGCGGACCAGAAGCTGGATTTTCAAGCAGAGAAATAATGGCAGAATTTAAAAATGCCACAGGATTAAAAGTTGCAACAAATATGATAGCTACTAACTGGAGACAGTTCTATCATGCAGCAGCATTAAAATCAGTAGATATAATACTTGCCGATCCTCATTTCTGGACATTAAATGGAAGTGTAAGAATGGCATATATACTGAAAGACTGGGGACTGACATGGGGATCACACTCAAACAATCACTTTGATATAACTCTGGCAACATTTGCACAGGTAGCAGCAGCTGCACCAGGAAAGATTACACCTGTAGATACTCATTATATATGGCAGGACGGGCAAGGGCTTACTAAAGAATCTCCTGTGATAAAGGATGGAGTTATAAAAATAACTGATAAACCGGGACTTGGAGTAGAAATTGATATGGAAAAATTATTGAAAGCTCATGAGTTATATAAAACAATGCCAGCTAAGTTCAGAGATCGTGATGATGCACTGGCAATGCAGTATTTAATAAAAGACTGGAAATATGATTCTAAAAAACCTTGTATGGTTAGATAAGGAAGGAGAGATTTATGAGTAACAAAAGTTTAAATTGGGAAAGTAAAGATACTGTATTAGGAATTATTATGCTCTTATGTGGAGCAGCATATGGAATATTAGTACTTCAAATACCTGGAACAAGATCTCAGTTATTTGATTCAAGATTTGTACCCTCTCTTATCAGTGTTTTGATTATAGTGGTTGGAGTACTGCAAACAGGAAGAGGGCTTAAAACTCCAAAGGGGGAAGCAGAAAAGAAAGAATTTGATAAGAAAACAGTAATATGCACATTTGCATTGATAGCTCTGTATATTCTGCTCTATTCTAGCGTGGGATTTATTATAACAACATTTTTATTTCTTTTCTTGGAAATGAATGTATTAACCCCTGGATATGTTAAGAAAAATCAGCTTGTTTATTTGGCAATTTCTCTGCTCTTCTCAGTGGGAATATATTATCTATTTTATTTTGGATTCAGTATCTTCCTTCCTGGTGGATTACTAGATGCATTTTTATAGAAAATAAGGGAGGGACAAAGAGATGTTTGAATTATTTGGAGAGGGGCTGTTGACAGCATTACAGCCATATACACTTATACTTATGCTGATAGGAACTGCTGTGGGAATAGTATTTGGAGCTGTTCCGGGATTATCTACAGTAATGGGGCTGGTTTTAGGACTGCCGTTTACATATGCAATGACGCCGGCAGTAGGAATTTGTTTTCTAATATCACTATATATTGGAGGAACTTCTGGAGGATTAATTTCAGCAGTATTGCTGGGGATTCCGGGAACACCGTCATCAATAGCTACCTGCTTTGATGGACTTCCAATGAAAAACAATGGACGAGTTATGGAAGCACTTGGAATGGGAGTAGTATTCAGTTTTATAGGTACAGTAGTAAGTACTTTAGCACTTGTATTTATTTCACCGCTTCTTGCAAAAGTTGCTTTACAGTTTGGACCACATGAATATTTTTCAATAGCTATGTTTGCAATTATATTGATAACTTCATTGGCAGGAAGTACTCTGCCAAAAGCATTCTTTGCTGCATTTATGGGAATAGGTTTCGCAACAGTGGGGCTGTCGCCAACAGATGCTGTAAAAAGATTTACATTTGGAAGTCCTCAGTTGGTAGGAGGTTTTAATACACTGACAGTATTAATAGGACTTTTTGCTATAACAGAAATACTTCTTACATCAGAAACTATTAAATTTTCTACTAAGCAGGAAAAAATAGAAGTAAATATGAAGGATGTAAAAGGGTTCGGATTTTCAATAAAAGAATTTCTGGCACAAAAATGGAATGCTCTGGTAGCAGCTGTTATTGGAATAGTAATAGGTATCATTCCCGGAATTGGAGGTTCTACCTCTAATCTGATTGCATATAATGTAATAAAAAGCAGATCTAAATATCCTGAAAAATTTGGAACAGGAATACCTGACGGAGTTGTTGCTTCTGAAACTTCAAATAATGCTTCAGTAGGAGGAGCTATGATACCTCTTCTTACTTTGGGAATACCGGGAGACGGAGCTACAGCAGTTCTTCTTGGAGCTTTCATGGTACATGGTATTGTTCCGGGGCCACTGTTGTTTAAAAATAATGCTTCATTGGTATTTGCAATATTTGCAGCTATGTTTATAGGAGCTTTTCTTATGCTGATAGTAGAGTTCTTTGGATTGAGAATATTTGCTCAGGTGCTGAGAGTGCCTAAATATGTACTGCTTCCTATTGTTATAGTATTTACAACAGTTGGAGCTTTTGCTCTTGCCAGCAGAACATTTGATGTTATAGCTATTCTGGTATTTGGTATCTTAGGATATATATTTGTTAAATTCAAAGTGCCTCAATCGCCTTTTATAATAGGATTTATTTTAGGAAGAATGGCAGAAGAAAATTTGAGAAGAGGACTTATACTTTCTGATAATAATATATTGGACTTTTTCTCAAAACCAATAGCTTGTGTGTTTTTAATAGCAACTATTCTGTATCTAGGGTATATGCTATTTGGATATTGTAAAAAATGCAAGGTAATGAAAACAGCATAAATATATGAAAATGGAGGGATTTATCAATGAAAAAATTTGGAAAAATATTTTTAATGGGATTATGTGCTGCAACAATATTATCAGGTTGTGGTGGAAAAAAAGATGGAGGAAAAGATGCAGCAGCAGTATGGCCTAACAAACCAGTGGAAGTAGTTCTTCATGCATCAGCTGGTGGAGATACAGACTTTAATGCCAGAACATTTGGGGAATTCTTTGAAAAAGAAACTAAAAAACCATTAGTAGTAACTAATATGCCTGGTGCTTCTGGACTGGCAGCTACAGAAAGTATAAAAGCAACACCAGCTAATGGATACAAAGCTTTGTTTACTCACTCAGGTCCAATGGTGGTAAACTATGTATCTGGAATATCAGATTATGATTTTAAAGAATTTGATGTAGCATGTATTCCAGCAATAGATGGAGGATCAGTATTAGTAGCAAGTAAACAATCAGGAATCACTTCATTAAAAGATCTTATAGAAAAAAGTCAGGCTAATCCTGAAAGTGTTATATATGGAACAGAATTTGGAGGATTTTCACATTTACAAGTGTTGATTCTTCAAGATAAAACAGGGGTAAAATTAAAACTTGCAGATATAGGTTCAACATCTGAAAAAGTTACAAACCTATTAGGTGGAAGAATAGATGTAGCATCTATAGCTTATGGAAGTATAAAAGATTATGTACAAAATGGAGATATGATAGCTCTGGCTCAATACAATGGAGAGAGAAACCCTTACTTGGGAGATGTACCAACAGCTAAAGAAAGCGGTGTAGATATGGAAATGAATAACCCATATATTATAGCTTTTCCTAAAGGAACTGATCCAGCAATAGTAGCTAAAATGAGTGAAATCGCAGAAAAAGTAGTTGGAACACCTGAATATGCTGAGAAATTAAAAATTGGATTCAGTCAGCAGGCAAAAATATTAACTACTGAAGAAGCAAAGGCATATTTACAAAAAATAGAAGATGAGTATATGCAGTATAAAGATGTATTAAGAAATACAACAAAATAATATTGTAAATAAAGAGAGTGCAAAAGTTAGATTAAATTTTAGAAATTTGGAAGTCAGTAAGAGATAATTTTCTGATGAAAAAGTTCTTAATTATATTTCTGCTTTGAGGCACTCTTTTTTTTATTATATAGTTGTGCTATAATAAATTTAAAATAAAATACAGAGGGGTAAGAAAATGAAAACTTATGGACTCATAGGAGAAAAACTCGGTCATTCCCTTTCTCCTGTCATTCATCAATATATATTTGAAAACTATAATATAAAGGGATATTATTCTCTATATGAGGTAGAAAAAAGCAATGCTGAAAATATAATAGAGGGTATGAAGATAATGGGAATAGAAGGAGTGAATATAACTATTCCATATAAAGAAACACTTCTCCCAAAAATAGATTTCTTATCTGAAGAGGTAAGAAAAATAGGAGCTGTAAATGTCCTTAAAGTAAAAGATGGAAAAAGCTATGGATATAACAGCGACTACTATGGATTTATAAGACTTCTGGAAAGAGGAGAGATAGAAATAAAAGGAAAGAGCTGTGTAGTACTTGGAACAGGAGGAGCAGCAAAATCTGTAATAACAGCTCTTCATGATCTGGGAGCAGAGAGTATAAAAGTGGTATCAAGAACTCTTTCAAGTAAACTTACTGACCTTTTAGAAAAATTCCCATATATCAATATAGCTATCTATGAAAACTTTCTGGAAGGAGATGTTATAATAAATACAACACCAGTGGGAATGTATCCAAATGTTGGTGTTTCTCCAGTGGACGAAGAAGTCATAAAAAGATTTACAGCAGCAGTGGACATAGTTTATAATCCATTGAGAACAGAATTTTTGAATTTAGCTGAAAAAAATGGACTGCAATGTGCAGATGGACTTTATATGCTTATAGAGCAGGCAGTAAAAGCACAGGAAATATGGCAGGAAAGAGAATTTGATGATTCGTTGGGAGAGGAACTTTACAATTATTTAGCAGATAATTTTATAAAATAACAGGGAGAGATAGAATGAAAATAATGGTATTGAATGGACCTAACTTGAATTTTTTAGGTATAAGAGAGAAAGATATATATGGGCAGGACAATTATCAAAGTGTATGTAAATATATTATGGATAAGTTTGATGATCGTGATGTTGAAATAAATATATTTCAAAGCAACATAGAAGGAGAAATGATAAATATACTTCAAATGGCATATTTTGAAAAATATGATGGAGTTGTTATAAATCCCGGAGCTTATACTCATACTTCCATAGCTCTTTATGATGCAATAAAAAGTATAAATATACCAACTGTAGAGGTTCATCTTTCTAATGTTCATCAAAGAGAAGAGTTCAGACACAAATCATATACAGCTCCTGCATGCGTGGGACAAATCTGCGGCTTTGGAAAGGAAGGATATATACTTGCCATTGAGGGATTAATCGTTCGTTTATCTGAGAAAAATTTCGGCAAATAAACAAAATATATAATAACTGTAAAATAAATTGATCTTTTCTTTCTTTGTCACATTTGCTTTGACAAAATTCAGTATATATGATACTCTAAAAGTAAGGTAATAAAACTCATATATACCTGTAATATGGACAGGAGTTTCTACGGCCAACCTTAAAATGGCTGCTATGGGTGAAGTATACATATATAATCTTTTGTTTTTTGATTTTTTTGAAAAAAAGATTTACTTCATCTGGAATAGAATTAGAAATGAAGTACTGAAAACAATTTGAAGGAGGATTATACTATGTTATCTCATAAAAGAATAAAAAAGAAAATAGTACAGAACATAAATAATGTAGTAAATCAACCTAAGGAAAAAACAATGGTCTAAGTGTGCACTTAACGGAATGAGTGTGTACTTAGGCCTTTTTAATTATTTATATAAAATTTCAAGGGAGGAAATTTGTGAAAACTGATATTCAAATTGCACAGGAAGCTAAAATAGTCAACATTATGGAAATCGCAAAAAAGATAGGACTTGATGAGGACAGCATCGAACAATATGGTAAATATAAAGCTAAGGTAGATTTGAAAGTACTTAAAAACCTAGAGAACAAGAAAGATGGGAAACTGGTATTAGTTACAGCTATCACACCTACTCCTGCTGGGGAAGGGAAATCAACTGTTACAGTTGGACTTACACAAGCACTTAACAAACTTGGAAAATCTTCTATTGCAGCTCTTAGAGAACCGTCATTGGGGCCGGTATTCGGAATGAAAGGTGGAGCTACTGGTGGAGGACATTCACAGGTTATACCTATGGAGGATATAAATTTACATTTTACAGGAGATCTTCATGCTATTGGAGTTGCTCACAACTTAATAGCAGCTTGTATAGATAATCATATCAATTCTGGAAATGCTCTGGATATAGATCTTACTAAAATAACTTGGAAAAGAGTTCTGGATATGAATGACAGAGCACTTAGAAATATAGTGATAGGACTTGGGGGAAAGGCTAATGGAATTCCTAGAGAAAGTTCATTCCAAATCACTGTTGCATCTGAAATAATGGCGGCATTATGTCTTGCTACATCACTTTCAGATCTTAAAGATAAAATAAGAAGTATGGTATTTGGTTATGCAAGAGATGGAAAAGCTCTTAAAGTAGGAGATCTTAAAATAGAAGGAGCTATTGCAGCACTTCTTAAAGAAGCCATCAAACCAAACCTTGTACAGACATTAGAAAATACACCAGTATTTATTCACGGAGGACCTTTTGCAAATATAGCTCATGGATGCAACTCTATTCTAGCTACTAAACTTGCACTTAAACTTTCTGATTATGCAATAACTGAAGCTGGATTTGCTGCTGATCTTGGAGCAGAAAAATTTCTTGATATAAAATGCAGAAAAGGTGGACTTACTCCTAACTGTGTAGTTGTAGTAGCAACTGTAAGAGCTTTAAAACACCATGGTGGAGCTAAGGAACTTTCAGAAGAGAATCTTGAAGCATTAGAAAAAGGAATAGCTAACTTAGATAAACACATAGAAAATATGAAAAAATATAATTTACCAGTAGTAGTTGCTATTAACAGATTTGTAAGCGATACTGAAAAAGAACTTGAATTTGTTGATAAACACTGTAGAGAATTTGGAGTGCCAGTAGCTCTTTGTGAAGTATGGGCTAAAGGTGGAGAGGGAGGAATCGCTCTTGCTGAAGAAGTTCTTGCTCAATTAGAAAAAGGAACTGACAACTATACTCCACTATATGATTTAGATATGAGTATAAAAGAAAAAATAGAGAAAATAGCAAAAGAAATATATGGAGCAGATGGAGTAGAATTTACTGGTCCTGCTAAGAAAATGCTTAAAACTATAGATGAACTTGGATATGGAAAACTTCCAGTGTGTATGTCAAAAACTCAAAAATCATTATCAGATAATGCAGCACTTCTAGGAAGACCTACTGGATTTACAGTATCTGTAAAAGAATTGAGAATATCAGCTGGAGCAGGATTTATAGTAGCTATGGCAGGAGATATAATAGATATGCCTGGATTACCTAAAAAACCAGCAGCTGAATCTATAGACATTGATGAAAATGGAAAGATTGACGGACTATTCTAATTTAACTGAAAGTAAAAAAATTAATAATAAAATATAATTGCAGGGGGCACGATGAATTATCGTATTTATGTTGAAAAGAAAGCTGGATTTGATTTAGAGGCTAAGAGATTAGAAAATGAATTAAAAGAAAGTTTTCAAGATCTAAAACTTTCAAAAGTAAGACTTCTTAATTGTTATGATGTATTTAATATTGAAGCTGCTGAATTAGCAGAAGCTAAAAAGCTTATATTTTCAGAAATAGTTACTGATACTGTAACTGAAACTCTTGATACTAAAGGAGCAAAATATTTTGCAGTAGAATTTTTACCAGGACAGTTTGACCAGAGAGCCGACTCAGCTATGCAGTGTTTGAATCTGATATCTGATAAAAATCAAAATGTATCTGTTACTAGCGGAAGAGTTATTATCCTTGAAGGAGAAATAACAGAAGCAGATGTAGAAAAAATTGAAAAGTATTACATCAACCCAGTTGAGATGAGAGAAAAAGATCTTACTAAATTAGAGATAGAAGAAGGAGAAAAGGCACAGGATGTACCTGTTTTCACTGGATTCATAAATTACAACATGGATGAATTAAAATCTTTCAGAGAAGAGCTTGGACTAGCTATGACATTAGCAGATGTGGCTTTTGTGCAGGAATACTTTAAAAATACTGAAAAGAGAGACCCTACTGAAACAGAAATAAAAGTGTTGGATACTTATTGGTCTGACCATTGCAGACATACAACATTTGAAACAAAAATCAAAGATATAGTATTCCCAAAAACTTCTTTTGGAGATACACTTCAAAAAGCTTTTGATGAATATTTAAAAGCGAGAGAGTTTGTACATGGAGAGAGACTTGAAAAGAAATATATCTCTCTTATGGATATGGCAACTATCTGTGGAAAAGAAATGAGAAAAAGCGGAAAACTTGATGACTTAGAAGTATCTGATGAGATCAATGCCTGCTCTGTATATATTGATGTAGATGTAGATGGACAAATGGAGAAATGGCTTCTTATGTTTAAGAACGAAACTCATAACCATCCTACAGAGATTGAACCATTTGGAGGAGCTTCTACTTGTCTTGGTGGAGCTATAAGAGACCCATTATCAGGAAGATCATATGTTTATCAGGCTATAAGAGTAACAGGTTCTGGTAATCCATTGGAAAAACTTGAAGATACACTTCAAGGAAAACTTCCTCAAAAGAAAATAACTACTGGAGCAGCAAGTGGATATGCAGCTTATGGTAACCAGATTGGACTTACAACTGGACATGTATGTGAAATATATCATGATGGATATAAAGCAAAAAGAATGGAAGTTGGAGCAGTAGTTGGTGCTGTACCAGCTGACTGGGTAAGAAGAGAAAACGCTTCTAAAGGAGATATAGTTATCCTGTTAGGAGGAAAAACTGGAAGAGACGGCTGCGGAGGAGCAACTGGATCATCTAAAGAACATACAGGAGATTCATTGAGATTATGTGGTGCAGAAGTTCAAAAAGGAAATGCACCAGAAGAAAGAAAAATTCAAAGATTATTCAGAAATCCAGAAGTTACTAGACTTATAAAAAAATGTAATGACTTTGGTGCTGGAGGAGTATCAGTAGCTATTGGAGAATTAGCTCCAGGGCTTGATATAAATCTTGATGTAGTTCCTACTAAATACTTTGGACTTAGCGGTACTGAACTTGCTATTTCTGAATCACAAGAGAGAATGGCAGTAGTAATCGAAGCTAAAGATAAAGAAAAATTTATGGAACTTGCAGGAAAAGAAAACCTTTTAGCAACAGAAGTTGCAGTAGTAACAGATGACAATAGACTTGTTCTTAATTTTAAAGGTAAGAAAATAGTAGATATTTCAAGAGAGTTCCTTGATACTAATGGAGTTACTCAAGAAACTACTGTAGAAGTTGAAGACATAAAAGAAAATACTCCATTGAATGCAGTTAATTTTGAAGGAGCAGATATTAAAGACAGATGGATGAATATGCTTTCTTCTTTAAATGTAGCTTCTCAAAAAGGACTTATGGAGATATTTGATGCTACAATAGGAGCAACAACAGTGCTTATGCCTTTTGGTGGAAAATATCAAATGACACCTACTGATGTAAGTGTACAGAAAATACCTCTATTAAAAGGAGAAACTGATACAGCTTCTGCTATTACTTGGGGATATGACCCAGTGCTTTCATCTTGGTCGCAATTCCATGGAGGAGCTTATGCAGTAGTTGAATCTCTTGCTAAATTAGTTGCAGTGGGAGCAGACTACAAGACTGTAAGACTTTCATTCCAAGAATACTTCCAAAAACTTGGACAAAATCCAATGAACTGGGGAAAACCATTCTCAGCATTGTTAGGAACTATAGAAGCACAAAGAGGATTTGGAATTCCAGCTATTGGTGGAAAAGACTCAATGAGTGGAACATTTAATGATATTCATGTACCACCTACACTTATATCTTTTGCAGTAACTCCTGTAAAAGCAAGTGTTGTTATATCACCAGAATTTAAAGCTGCTGGAAATAAAATATACTTAGTAAGACATCATATGCTTGATAATTATATGCCAAATATAGAAGAGCTTAAAGAAAACTTTGAATTTGTATATGAAAACATTAAAAATGGAACTATCCTATCAGCAATGACTTTAAAAAGAGGTGGAATAGCTGAAGCTGTAAGTAAAATGACTCTAGGAAACAGAGTTGGAGCTAAGATAGCTGATCTTGGAGAAGAGCTGTTCAAACTTGGATATGGAACATTTGTAGTAGAAACTTCTAAAGAGCTTACAGGTAAAAACGTAGAGTTATTAGGAGAAACAATAAAAGAGTACAAGATTGTAGTTGGAGATAAAGAAATCTGTATGACTGAAGGAGAAAAGGTATGGTTAGATAAACTATTCCCAGTATTCCCTCACAAAACAATAGAAAAAGTAGAAAACTACATCTGGACACCATATGAGAAAAAAGAAATAATAGTATGTAAAAATAAAATTGCTAAACCAAGAGTATTAGTACCAGCATTCCCAGGAACTAACTGTGAATATGATTCAGCTAGAGTATTTGAAAAAGCTGGAGCAGAAGCTAATATACTTTTATTCAGAAATATAACTCAAGACTATATCAATGATTCAATAGAAAAAATGGTAAAAGAGATAAATAATTCACAGATCCTTATGTTCCCAGGTGGATTCAGTTCTGGAGACGAGCCAGATGGATCAGGAAAATTCATTGCAACTGTACTTACAAATCCTAAGATAGCAGAAGCAATAGCTAAATTCCTAGAAAGAGATGGATTGATACTAGGTATCTGTAACGGATTCCAAGCTCTTGTAAAATCAGGACTTCTACCATATGGAGAGATTGGAAAAGTTACTGAAAATTCTCCTACTCTTACATTCAACAAGATAGGTAGACACGTTTCTCAAATGGTAAAAACAAAAGTTACTTCAAATAAATCACCATGGTTGGCAGGAATAGAAACTGGAGAAGAATTTGAAATAGCTGTATCACATGGAGAGGGAAGATTCTTTGCCAATGATGATGTTATTAAAAAACTATTTGAAAATGGACAGGTTGCAACTCAATATGTAAATCTTGATGGAATTCCTACTAATGAGTTTAGATTTAACCCTAATGCTTCTACTTGTGCTATTGAAGGAATTACTTCAATAGATGGTAAAGTATTTGGTAAAATGGGACACTCTGAAAGAGCAGGAAAGAATATTTTCAAAAATATTACTGGAAACAAAGAGCAGAAAATATTTGAAAATGGAGTTAAATACTTTAAATAGAATTTAAATATTTTAAATAATAGATATTCTCAGGAGGATAATAAAAGATGAAAGTTGCCATAATATTTGGTAGTAAATCAGATACAGATAAAATGAAGGGAGCAGCTAACTGCTTAAAAGAGTTTGGAATTGAGTACTCAGCTCACGTTCTTTCTGCTCACAGAGTGCCAGAAAAATTAGAAGAGACATTAGAAAAATTAGAAAAAGATGGATATGAAGTAATAATAGCAGGAGCTGGGCTGGCTGCCCACCTTCCTGGTGTTATAGCATCTAAAACTGTACTTCCTGGAATAGGGGTGCCAATCGAGGCAGCTTTTAACGGTATGGATGCACTTCTTTCAATAGTGCAGATGCCTAAATCTATTCCAGTAGCAACTGTAGGAGTAAATAATTCATACAATGCTGGAATGCTTGCTGTACAAATGCTTTCTTTAAAATGTCCTGAATTAAAAGAGAAACTTGTAAAATTCAGAAAAGACATGAAAGCAAAATTTATAGCTGATAATGAAACTGGGGTAGAGCTATAAGATAATCTAGTCAAAAATTTTTAATTTTTAATACATTAACTATTTCTAGGAGGAAAAAAAGAAATGTCTGCACAAAAAAAAGAATTTATCTATGAAGGAAAAGCTAAACAAGTATATTCAACTGATGACGAGAATCTAGTTGTTATCCATTACAAAGATGATGCAACAGCAGGTAACGGAGCTAAAAAAGGAACTATCGAAAACAAAGGAATAATGAATAACAAAATAACTGCTATGTTGTTTGAAATGCTTGAAAAAAATGGAATAAAAACTCACTTGGTAGAAGTACTTAATGACAGAGATCAACTTTGTCAAAAAGTAAAAATATTCCCATTAGAAGTAATAGTAAGAAACGTTATAGCTGGATCAATGGCTAAAAGAGTAGGAGTAGAAGAGGGAACTAAACCTGTAAATACTATATTTGAAATCTGCTATAAAAATGATGCTTATGGAGATCCATTAATCAACGATCACCATGCAGTTGCATTAGGACTTGCTACTTATGAAGAATTAGCTGAAATCTACAGAATAACTGGAGAGATCAACAACTTACTAAAAACTTCTTTTGATAAAATCGGAATTACTTTAGTTGACTTCAAAATAGAATTTGGTAAAAATAGTAAAGGAGAAATCCTTCTTGCAGATGAAATCACTCCAGATACTTGCAGATTATGGGATAAAGAAACTGGTATGAAATTGGATAAAGATAGATTCAGAAGAGATTTAGGCGGAATCGAAGAAGCGTATATTGAAGTTTTAAAAAGATTGGGGGCTGAATAATGAACTGCACAGAAATGATGTTAGCAAAGGACAAAATGGAAGAGGAATGTGGAGTTTTCGGAGTATATAGTAAAACTCAAAAAGAAGTTTCACAATTAACTTACTATGCCCTATATGCTCTTCAACACAGAGGACAGGAAAGTGCAGGAATAACTGTCTCAAATAATGGAGAATTAGTAACATATAAGGGGATGGGACTTACAGCTGATGTATTTACTCAAGAAACTTTGAATAATCTTCAAGGGAACGCAGCAATAGGACATGTAAGATATTCTACTACTGGTGAAAGCAAAATAGAAAATGCACAGCCTTTAGAAAGTAGATTTAAACTTGGTCAGATAGCAGTTGCTCACAATGGAAATCTGACAAATACAAGAGTAATAAGAGAATTATTAGAAGATGGT
Organism: Fusobacterium ulcerans; assembly: GCF_003019675.1. NCBI lineage: Bacteria > Fusobacteriati > Fusobacteriota > Fusobacteriia > Fusobacteriales > Fusobacteriaceae > Fusobacterium > Fusobacterium ulcerans. Next base: position 2,917,634 of record NZ_CP028105.1, read on the forward strand.
GGAGCTACATTCACTTCAACTACTGACTCAGAAGTAATAATCAAAATGGTAGCAAGAAAAGCTGTAAATGGTTTTGAAGAAGCTATCAGAAGTACAGTTGGAGCGATAAAAGGAGCTTATGCTCTAGTAATACTAGCAGACAACAAACTTATAGGAGTAAGAGATCCATATGGAATCAGACCTCTATGCCTTGGAATGAATGAAGAGGGAGATTACTTCCTTGCTTCTGAATCATGTGCTATAGATTCTATAGGTGGACATTTAATAAGAGATGTAGAAGCTGGAGAAATGGTAATCATAGATGAAACAGGAGTTAAATCAATCAGATATGCTGAAAATAATAAAGTAGCACCTTGTTCATTTGAGCACATTTACTTTGCTAGACCTGACAGTATCATAGATGGGATAAATGTATATGAAGCTAGAGTAAGAGCTGGAAGACTTCTAGCTAAACAGATGAAAATAGAAGCTGACATTGTTATTGGAGTGCCAGATTCTGGAATACCAGCAGCTATTGGATATGCTGAAGAAAGCGGAATACCATATGCTATGGGACTTATCAAAAACAAATATATTGGAAGAACATTCATTAAACCAACTCAAGCTTTAAGAGAGCAGGCTGTAATGGTAAAACTTAATCCATTAAGAGTACAGCTTGAAGGAAAAAGAGTAGTAATAATTGATGACTCTCTAGTAAGAGGAACAACAAGTAAAATACTTATTGATTTAATAAGAAGAGCAGGAGCAAAGGAAGTTCACTTCAGATCAGCTTCTCCGGCAGTTAAATATTCTTGTTTCTATGGAATAGATACAGCACATAGAGATGAGCTTATAGCTGCTAGAATGACAGTTGATGAAATCAGAAAAGAGATAAATGCAGATACATTGGATTATTTATCAATGGATAATATGATAAAATCATTAGATTGTAAAGATTATTGTGTAGGATGTTTCAATGGAGTATATCCTATGTGCACACCAACAGAAGAGTAAAAAAATTATTTGGGAGGAAAAAATGGCAATTTCTTATAAAGAAGCTGGAGTAGATAAAGAAGAGGGTTACAAAGCAGTAGAACTTATGAAAAAAGCAGTGGCTAAAACTCAAAACAGTAGTGTACTTAATGGACTTGGAAGTTTTGGAGCTATGTATGAATTAGGAAAATATGAAAATCCTGTATTAGTTTCTGGAACTGATGGAGTAGGAACAAAACTTGAAGTAGCATTAACATCAAAAAAATATGATACTGTAGGAATAGATGCTGTGGCCATGTGTGTAAATGACGTACTTTGTCATGGAGCACAACCTATATTCTTCTTAGACTATCTAGCTTGTGGAAAACTAGATGCTGAAGTAGCTGCTGAACTTGTGTCAGGAGTTGCAGAGGGATGTTATCAGGCAGGAGCTGCACTTATAGGTGGAGAAACTGCTGAAATGCCTGGATTCTATAAAGTGGGAGATTATGATATTGCTGGGTTCTGTGTAGGAGCAGTAGAAAAATCTAAAATAGTAAATGGAAGTACAACTTCTGAAGGAGATATCCTTATAGCTATCCCATCTTCTGGAGTACATAGTAATGGATTCTCTTTAGTAAGAAAAGTAATAACTGATTATACTAAAGATTTCAATGGAAAACCTATCAGTGAAACTCTTTTAACACCTACAAAAATATATGTTAAAGCTGTAATGGCTGTATTAGAAAAATATAATATAAAAGGAATGGCTCACATAACTGGTGGAGGACTTCCTGAAAATCTACCTAGAACTATAAGTGAAGGACATCAACCTGTAGTATTCAAAGAAAAATTAAGAGTTCTTGATATATTCAAATATATTCAAAAAGAGGGAGAAATTCCTGAGAATGAAATGTTTGGAACATTCAACATGGGAGTAGGATTTGTTCTAGTAGTAGACCCTAAAGATAAAGAGGGTGTAATAGAAGAATTAGCAAAACATGGAGAAGAAGCTTTTGAAATAGGATATGTTCAAAAGGGAGAGAAAGGCCTATGTTTAAGATAGCAGTATTAGTATCAGGAGGAGGAAGCAATCTTCAATCTATAATAGAGAAGTCAAAAAGCGGCGAGCTGGCATGTGAAGTAGCCTGCGTCATTGGAGACAGAGAATGTTATGGAGTGGAGAGAGCAGCTGAGCAAGGGATAGTAAGCTGTATTTTAGATAGAAAAGTCTTTAAAAAGGAATTGTGCAAAGAAATAGACAGAGTCGTTTCTGAAAAAGGAGTTGACTTGATTGTTCTTGCAGGGTTCCTGTCTATAATAGATGAAGAATTTGTAGAAAAATGGAAGGGGAAGATAATTAATATCCACCCTTCTCTGCTTCCTAAATTTGGAGGACCTGGAATGTATGGAATAAAAGTACATGAAGCAGTCCTTGCAGCAGGAGAGAAAGAAAGCGGATGTACAGTTCATTATGTAGATAGTGGCGTAGATAGTGGAGAAGTGATCTTTCAAGTAAAAGTGCCTGTATTGGAAGGGGATACTGCTGAAGTTCTTCAAAAAAGAATATTAGTAGAAGAGCACAAACTTTTACCAAAATCTATTTCTAAAATAATATCAGAAAGATAAAAAGGAGAAAAAGTTGATGAAAAGAGCATTGATATCAGTTTTTGATAAGAATGGTATATTAGAATTTGCTAACTTTTTAGTTAATCACGGGGTAGAAATAATTTCAACTGGGGGAACCTACAAGCATTTAAAAGAAAATGGAGTACCTGTAATAGAAGTTGCTGAAGTTACTGGAGCACCTGAAATGCTTGATGGAAGAGTAAAAACTCTTCACCCAGTTATTCACGGAGGAATACTTGCTATAAGAGATAATGCAGAACATATGGCAACTATCAAAGAAAGAGGAATATCAACTATTGATATGGTAGTTGTTAATCTTTATCCTTTCTTTAAAAAAGTAAATGAAGATCTTACTTTTGAAGAAAAAGTAGAATTTATAGATATTGGTGGACCTACTATGCTTAGATCTGCTGCTAAATCTTTCCATGATGTAGTAGTTATCAGTGATACTGCTGACTATGAAACAGTAATGAAAGAAATGAAAGCTGGAGAGGTTACATTTGAAACTAAGAAAAGACTGGCTGGAAAAGTATTTAACTTAACATCAGCTTATGATGCAGCTATATCTCAATTCCTATTAGGAGACGAGATGCCTAAATATCTAAATGCTTCATATGAGAAACTAATGGATCTTAGATATGGTGAAAACCCTCACCAAAAAGCAGCTTACTATGTATCTACTACTGATACTGGAGCTATGAAGGATTTTGACCAATTAAATGGAAAAGAACTTTCATTTAACAACCTAAGAGATATGGACGTAGCTTGGAGAACTGTATGTGAATTTATAGAGCCTGCTTGCTGTGGACTAAAACACTCTACACCTTGTGGAGCAGCTATTGGTAAAAATGTTTATGAAGCTTATACAAAAGCTTATGAATGCGACCCAGTATCTATATTTGGTGGAATAGTAGCTCTAAATAAAGAAGTAGATGCTGATACAGCTAGAGAAATGGTAAAAATATTCTTAGAGATTGTTATAGCACCATCATTCACTGATGAAGCTTTAGAAGTACTTAGAACTAAGAAAAACCTTAGAGTTATAAAATGCAAACATACACCTCAGGATAAAATAAATATGGTAAAAGTAGATGGAGGACTTCTTATTCAAGATGAAGATTTAAGCTTCACAACTGATTATGAAGCAGTTACTGAAAAAGCTCCAACTGCTGAAGAGATGGAAAATCTTATCTTTGGAATGAAGGTTGTAAAACATGTAAAATCAAATGCTATTGTTGTAGTAAAAGATATGATGGCAGTAGGAATTGGAAATGGTGAAACTAACAGAATATGGCCGACTAGACAGGCAATAGAAAGAGCAGGAGATAAAATAGAAGGAGCTATCCTTGCTTCTGATGCTTTCTTCCCATTCAGAGACGTTGTAGACGCATGTGCAAAAGCTGGAATAAAAGCTATTATCCAGCCAGGTGGATCTATGAGAGATCAAGAATCTATTGATGCTTGTAACGAACATGAAATGTCAATGGTATTCACTGGTATGAGACACTTCAAACACTAATACAAAGGAGAAATTAAAGTATGAAATTATTAGTAGTTGGCAGCGGTGGAAGAGAACATGCTATCTGCTGGAAAGTAAGCCAGAATAAAAATGTAGAAAAAGTTTTCTGTGCTCCCGGTAATGGAGGAACTGCAACACTTCCAAAGGGAGAAAATGTAAATATAAAAGGGATAGATGAACTTTTAGCATTTGCTGTAAAAGAAAATATAGATCTTACTATTGTAGGAAGTGAAGAACTTCTTGTAGATGGTATAGTAGATAAATTCCAGGAAAAAGGATTAAAAATATTTGGACCAGATAAAAAAGCTGCTCTTTTGGAAGGATCAAAAGCATACGCAAAAGACTTCATGAAAAAATATGGAGTAAAAACTGCTGCTTATGAAGTATTTACTTGTCCTGAAAAAGCAAAAGAATATATAAAAACTTGTGAATTCCCATTAGTTGTAAAAGCTAGTGGACTTGCAGCAGGAAAAGGAGTTCTTATCTGTCAGAATCTGGAAGAGGCTCTGAAAGCTGTAGATGAAATCATGGTAGATAAAGTATTCAGCAGTGCTGGAGAACAAATAGTTGTTGAGGAATTCTTAGATGGTGTAGAAGCTTCTATTCTATCAGTAACAGATTCTAAAGTTATACTTCCTTTTATCTCAGCTAAGGATCACAAGAAGATAGGAGAAAAGGAAACTGGATTGAATACAGGAGGAATGGGAACTATAGCTCCTAATCCTTATGTTACAAAAGAAGTATATGATGCTTTTATCACTGGAATTATGAATCCAACTTTAGAAGGAATCAAAGCTGAGGGAATGAACTTTGCAGGAGTTATTTTCTTTGGACTTATGATAAATGAAAAAGGGGTATACCTTCTTGAATACAATATGAGAATGGGAGATCCTGAAACTCAAGTAGTTTTACCTTTACTTGAATCAGACTTTGTAGAACTTCTTGAAAGTGGTTTAGAAGGTAAATTAGATACTGCTGATGTAAAGTGGAGCAGTAAATCAGCTTGTTGTGTAGTTCTTGCTTCTGGAGGATATCCTGAAGCTTACAAGAAGGGATATGCAATAACTGGAATAGAAAAAGCAGACAATATGGTATTTGTAGCTGGAGCTAAACTGGAAAATGGAGAGCTTCTGACTAATGGTGGAAGAGTATTGAATGTAGTAGCTGTTGGAGATAACTTGGAAGATGCAAGAGCGAAAGCTTATGCAGATGCTGAGAAGGTAGAATTCAAAGATAAGTGCTACAGAAAAGATATTGGAGTACTATATAGATAAAAATTTTAGCAGGGTGACTTTTAAGTAGAGATATAATTTTGAGGTCACCCATATTTATAAGTTTTTAAAAAATATTTTAACTTTATTTTTATAAAATAGTTAAAAGGTATTTGAATTGTATTTGTATGAATATTTCAAAGATAAAATAGTCTTTAATAATAGATATAGAAATTTAATATAAAAGAGAGTAATCTTTAAGCAGAAATTAAATTTGCTTTTTTGACTACTCTCTTTATTTTAAATGTATTATTATTTATTGTAACAGTTTAAAAGTGTTATTCCTATACATACAAGAGCAAGGGCAGCAATAGTTTGTATTCCAAGACTGCTGTACTCTGAAAGTACTATGGCAGAAAGCAAAGTTCCAAATATAGGTTCCATAGCCTTGTAGCCAACTATTTTTGAAATAGGATTATATTTCAAAAGAATTCCCCAAGTTACAAATGTTACAGAGGAAACAAAAACCAGATAGAAAAGTATAAGGAAAGCTCCCATACTTTGAATCTGTAGTGATCCTCCAAGTCCAAGACCTATCATCACAAGGAAAGATCCTCCTATTAAAAACTGCCAGCCACTTAATGTAACAGCATTTTCATTTGTTGAAAATATTTTAGTTATACAATCTGAAAGTCCAAATACAACTGCACTTAAAAGTAATAGCCCCTCTCCTCTAAAAGTAAAGGAAAAAGTGAAATCTCCATCTAAATTCAGAAGTACAATAGCAGAGAAACATAGCAGTCCAGCAATACACTTCACAGGAGTAAATTTTTCCTGACGAAAGATAAAACAAGAAGCCAGCATAGCAAAAACCAGATTAGTTCCATTGATAACTGATGCTTTTATTCCACTTGTACTGGCAAGTCCCAGATACATCAATGAATAAAAAATAGTAGTACGGATAAAACCAAGAAATGCTATTTTAGAAAAATTTCCTTTAGCTGGGAATAAAAAAGATTTATGTATTATACTTCCAGTAACTATAGTAGCCATGCCAGCTAATGTAAAACGTACTCCAGCAAACAAAATAATGGCAGCAGTGGCTCCAGACTTAATATTGAAAAGGCTGTATCCAAGTTTTATACTAGGAAAAGCACTTCCTCCCAGAACGCAATATACCATTGCCAGAGTAAATACAACTACTCCTTTTGAAAAATATGATGATCTAGACTCATCATTCATAATCTTTCCCCCTCTTTTTATATAATTTTCAGGATCTATGATCCAATTTTCTTATATTGAAAATAGTTGTAAGTATATGATGCACTAGCTAGAATTAAAACTATTGTTACTGCCACAAAAGGCAGAAGTTTGTTTATTTCATATATAAATCCTGTGAACAGTGAACCTGTTATCATTCCAAAAGACTTTGCTGAATTAAAATATCCAGATAAAAGTCCATAGTTGCTGCTTTGCCCCTTTGTAAATAGCGACTGCTGTATTGGTACATAAATTGCATTGAAGATATAGAACAATACGCTAAATGCAAAGAATAAAAATATTTTTGAATTGAAGAAAAGTACAAATACTCCCATGACACTGTTTGTAAAAAGTATTATAGGGAAAATTTTTCTTAAGTCAAATTTATTAGCAAGCCACATATTAATAGTAAGATTAGCAAAAAGTCCAAGAATACCAATCATTCCCATTATACCCCCATTGTATGACGGAGGGAGTTTAAGAGCCGACTTAATATAGAAGTTAAAGCTGTTGTTGAAGCCAACTCTTGAAAATTCAGTAAGGATAACTCCTATAAAAAATACTATGATAGGAAAAGTAAGAATATCTTTTCCTTTTTCTATATCTATTATTTTCATTATTTTTTTGAAGTCTATTTTATCTTTTATTCTTTTTTCCTCATTTAAACTCTCTGGAAGTAAAATTTTAAATAAAAAAGATTCAATGAGGAGCAGAGGAATCTGAAGCATAAAAGTGTAGTAAATATTTATTTTTCCTATAAATCCTCCAATAAAGAATCCTACAGATACTGCCATTGTAACTAATGCTGCAAAGAAAGATAGACATTTAGTTCTTTCATGTCCTTCAGTCATATCAGATATATATGCAAGAGCAGTTACTAAAAATCCTCCTGAGAATACACCTGCAAAGAATCTAAAGAACAGGATGAAACCAAGATTGCTGCAAGTAGCAAACCCAAGCTGTCCAACAGCATATCCAACCATGCATATTCTTATAACTGTAACTCTTCCTTTTCTGTCGCTTAGCTCTCCCCAGAAAGGAGAAAAAAGAAAATTAGAAAAAGACATTGTAGCAAAGAGCAATCCAAAAACATAATCAGGCATATTTAAAGATTCTACATATGCTGGAGTAACAGGATGAATAAGGTTGTTAATAAGGTTGACGCAAAAATAAAGTATAAAAAATCTTGTCATTTGTTTTTTGATTTCCAATAAAAACATCCCCTGTGTTTTAAAGAGATCAGCCTAGAAAAGCAGACTTTGTATCTTCTATAAGCTTATTTCCTTGTATTTTATAGTATTTGAAATGTAAATTTTTATATTCTTTTGTATATTCACCTATGCTGAAAGGAGATTCAATAGAATAAATGTCTATATTAAGTTTATTAAAATCAGGATAAGTTTTTTTTATGTATAACAAAGCACCAGTAAGATATAAATTTTCCTGTTCTGAAGTGATTACTGTTATTTTTTCATCTTTGACTAATAAGATTTTACCTGCTAATTCTATAGCATGAGAATTAATAAGTGAATCTGGATTTCCTTTAAGATTTATGGCAAGAAACCTATTCCAAAGATTCTGGAATTGTGATGAATATTGATCATCGTTTGACAAAAGAGATATCACTTTAACTTTATCATCTTTTTTTATTTTAGAATTGATTTTATCCATTTCTCCAGCCAGAAGCTCATTTTTAAGATTAGTATATTTAGTGTTATTGATATAATGGATAACTGCGTAATCAGTAGTTTTAGTAATAGTTTTTTCTTTTACAGGCTTTTTTGCTGTTTTTGAAGGAATAGTTTTTGAAGCTGTAGTATTTCTTGGAGTCTTATCTATGATATATGGACTATCACAGCCAGTTAGAATACAAAAAGCTGAGATAAAACAGATAGATTTAAAGTATTTCATGTCATTCCCCCTAATATATAAGTAAAATAAAAATTACAGTAAATTATATAAAAAAATAAGAGTGAACCTCAAGGAGAAATATAATTTCCAGCAAAGAATGCTTACAGCCTTTTGATGCTGTTTCTTAGTAATTATAGCTATTAAACTATTAATTGCTTAGTTACTGGAAATTTACTTTAGCTTTTTGGTCACTCTCATTTATATTCACTACTTGAATTTATTATCAAGCTCTCTATAGTGAGTGTCTTCCCCAGGGTGAACAGTGAATTGAGATTTCATATTTTTAATAAAAGTACCCATTTCATCAGCACTACCTACAATTCTATTGAAAATACCAAGGTATTCAGTAATGATAGGATTGTCAATATCATATGGATATCTCATTAAATGATCAATCTCACTCCATGCTTCTTCAAAAACCGTTCTTACTTGTATTTCTACAAGAATTTCATCATGTCTTGTTACTGGAATTCCAATAAGATAATGTACAGAACGGTAACCATGATCTCTTACTACTATTTCACAATTCAGTTCAGAGATGCTTTCCTGAAGCTGAGCTACATTATAGTCTCCACGTCTTATATTTATTTGAGGAGTTTCTCTGATTTCCCAGATCTTCATTATTTCATCATGGATTCCTCTCCAGTCATCTTTAAATAAATGGAGAACTCTGATACCTATAAGGTCAGTCACTATATCTTTATATGTTTCTACAGAGATTCCTCTGCTTACATACTTGCTTCCCTTACGGATTATTTTTTCTATAAGGTGTTCAGGTTTTTTAACTCTTCTTCTTACAGAGTGTACATTAGGTACATCTATAAGTTTTGATACTATGTGTTCTGCTTCTTTTTCAAGATATGGAACAAGTTTACTATAATTTTCATATATCTTTACTAGTTCATCCCAAACCAGTCCTGTAGATTCGAAATATTCTTTATCAATACAGAAATTTTCGAAAAACTGATCTTTATCTAATAAGTCAGACATACTTCACCTCTTCATATCAGATTTTTTTAATTTTTTCTAAAGTTATTTCTACTGCTTTTCTATAGCAGCATATCTCATTTTTTTCATTTATTTCTCTTGAAGAAATAGGTTCTACAAGTTTAACATGTTCTTTTAAATCAAAATTTATTCCATGGAGCTGTAATTTATGAATTTTTTCAAAACTCAATATATCTCCTGGAAGTATGTTATAATTATTCTTTATTCTGAAATTAACCCAATTAGAAAGTTCTTCACCTTTTATATAGGCATTTAAAAGGAAAAGTGAATAAAAAGTATCTTTAGTATAATTTATATTTTTTTCCTTGTAAAGCTCTAATTCTTTAGTTATAAACTTGTATGAGCTAATAGTTTCAGCTACAATAGTGAATTTATAAACCTCTAATCTATTTTCAAAAACGATATTTCCCATAAGTTGATTATATTTAAAAGTAAGATTTTCTCCAGAGAATATTTTTTTGAAAATATCCACTACCTCACCAAGACGTGAAGTTTTAACTTTGTCATATATTTCATATTTAAAATAATCATCTTTTTTAACAAGAGTCTGTTTGTCATTGAGTTCTATGCTCAAAGCCAGTTTAAACTCTCTAGTTTTTATTTCTAATAATTTGAATTTACTATATACTAATATTTTTAATGAAGTATTATGAATAACAGTGTTTCCAATTTTTATTGAAGTATTTCCAATATTTACAATTTCATCAAAATCCATTTTTTCAGAGAAATTTTTATACTTGATTGGGAAATTTCTAAGTTGCAGAGATGTATATTTAATCTCAAGACCACTTTCAAAAGAGGAATCATCAGCAGAAATAACTATGTGTCTAGGCTCAGTTATTTCTTCAGCTTCAAATTTCTCTATTTCTTCATCTATAGGAGCAGTCTCCAGAGTAGCTTTCTCAATAGGGTTTTCAATAACATCTTTATGAACATCTTCAATTATAGTCCTATTTTCATCAGAAATAGGTTCTTGAATTTTCTCTTCTGTGTATTCTTCCACAACATTTTCAACAACAAAATCATTTTTATCAGTAATTTTATCATCAGAATCAGTTTCTATACTTTCAGAAATAATTTCCTGAATTTTTTCTTCTTGTTTTTCAATAATATCATCATCTAAAGAAGAAACATCTTCATTTAAAGAATCAGTTTCTTCCTTTTTTTCTTCTTCAAAAGGCTCAGTTGAGAATAAACGAGTCTTGATAGGTTCTTTGCTTTCTTCATTAATTTTATCGGTAATATCCATCTGCTCTACGCTATGCTCTCCATTTAGAGATATTACCTTACTAACTTTTTTCTTAAAACATCATCTCCATCAGCATCAATCACAGTATGAAGATTGGCTAAAAGTTCTTTTTCACTTAATGTTGTAAGTTTTATATTGTATTTGTTTATAAGATCAGCTACAGCAGGATCTATTATGGCAGTTGATGTTACCAGATAAACAGGCTGCTCATTATTTTTCGTCATTGATAAGAGAAAATCAAGCATATTTAAAAAATCTGGATCTTTAAGGTCAACCCCTAAGAAAATAGTAGGTCTGCTTATTAATTCAAATCTCAAATTATTGAAAAACTCTTTATAAAATTCAAGGACTTTTAATTTCCTAATGTCCTGGCTTGTTAAAAAAATATCTTCTGAATTATAGATAGTCCCCATGATCTTGTAAAATCTAATTTTTCCTTCAACTGCTTTTGCAGGTTTTAAAGGAGTAGATACAGAAACAAGATTAGCGAACAAACGTTCAATCATTACATCATAATTCATAGTAAAAATAGATTCAAAGTATCCTGAATTAAAAATATCGCTATATATTTCAACATTTCTATGATGTTTCAAATCAAATATTTCCCTGATGTGTTTTATTAATCCTTTTTTTGAACTTACCACTGCATCAAGATAAGTCTGAGATGTTTCAGCAAAAGAATGAATATTCCTAATATAACCCTTAGCTGACTGTTTGATATCAGACAGAACAGACTCGGCCATTTCAAGCCTTGTTGGGTATCCTGTGATTTTGCTTAGGAAATCCCCAGTAAAAAGATTCAATTTTTGATCTTTTTCAAACTTATCAAAAAAGTTATTCATGGTATCACCTACCTTGTTAGTTAATTGTTCTATCACTATTAGTATAACTTAAAATGACTAATTTAACAACAAAAAAATTTCAAAAAGTCAAGATAAAAACACTTAATTCAAAAACTATAAAAAAATTAATTAAAAAAAGGAAATAGTAAATTAAAATTCAAATTATTAATTAGAAAAATTTAGAAAAAAATGTTATTATCTTAGGTATAGAACATAGAGGTGATTAAATGAATTTAGTTATTACTTTTTTTAAAGACTATATAGCCATCATAAATATGGTATTCCTTATTATCATTATTTTGATTGAGCGTCGAAAGCCGGTATACACTTTATTTTGGATAACGATACTCATACTTGCTCCATATGTAGGATTTATAGCTTACTTATTTTTCGGACTCAGTTTTCAAAAGAAGAGAGTGGTAAATCAATTTTATAAATGGAAATTCCTTCATAGTAAAAAAGTAATCAAGTCTTCTGAGAGGGCTGATCTGATAAGGTGGAAGCAGTTGATTTCCTATCTGGAAATATCTTCAAAGAATAGATTGACTACTCTTAATTCAATGAAAATTTTTACTGAAGGGAATCAGTTTTTTAAAAGCATAATAGCTGATTTGAAGAAAGCAGAAAAAACTATATACATGGAGTATTATATATTCAGATATGATGAATTAGGAAAATCCATAGTTGATATTCTTATAGAAAAAGCTAAAGAGGGAGTAGATATAAGAATCATAGCAGATGAAGCTGGAGGAACCAGCCGTAAAATGATTAGAAAGATGAGAGAGAATAAAATAGATGTAGAAATATTTTTTCCATCACACTTTCCTTTTTTAAAGATAGCCAATTTGAGAGCAAACTATAGAGATCACAGAAAATTATGTATTGTTGACAGCAAACTGGGATACATAGGTGGATTCAATATTGGAAATGAATATCTGGGTAAAGGTAAAATGGGGCATTGGAGAGATACAGGAATGAGAGTTTTCGGAGAGGCAGCTCTGGAACTTGAAAAAGAATTTTTCTTTTCATGGGGAATAGTTAAGAAAAAGCACATAGAATATGAAGAGAAAAAATACCAGTATGAAAGAGAAGCGATGCAGGAAGTAATAAAAGACAGAGGAAAATATTCTGGATATGCTCAGGTAGTAAGCAGTGGACCAAATTATCAATTCAGAACAATGAGAGACAATTTTCTTAAAATAATAATGGAAGCTAAAAACTATATCTATATACAGACTCCTTATTTTGTACCTGATGATACAGTGCTGGAAGCGTTGAAGATAGCAGCTATGTCAGGAGTGCATATTAAGATAATGATACCAGACAAGCCAGATCATTTCTTTATATATTGGGTAAACCAGTATTTTGTTGGAGAGCTTTTGGATTTAGGGGTAAAAGTCTACAGATATAACAAAGGATTCCTGCACAGTAAAATGGTCATGGCAGATAGTGAGATAGTCAGCATAGGAACTGCTAATTTTGACAATAGAAGTTTTTATCAGAATTTTGAAATAAATATAAATATATATGAAAAAGATGTAGCTGAAGAATTTAGAGAAATCTTCTATAGAGACATGAAAGTCAGCAGTAAAATCCTGAGAAGTGAATACAGCAACAGAGGCTACTACATAAAATTTAAAGAATCAATATGTCGTTTACTTGCTCCTATTTTATAAAAATAGGAGTTTTTTAAATATTATTCAAAATTTTTTAGCTATTCATTAAAATATATTATTATATAAAAAATACATCAAGAAAGAAGTCTATAAATGAAAAATTATAAAATACTGAACCTTAGAATCAACAACATTTTGACAAGAGTTTAGATTAGTGTTATATTATTATCATAGAAGAATTTATTAAGAGCATAAAATGATAATATCCAGAAATAGATATTTTAACTGGATATTTTATAATTATACTATATTTTCAAGTGTCAGCAGATTATCAGAAATTTTAATAACCAGCATACACGCACTTTGAATACATAGGTTCTTTTTCAATATGTAAAAAGAGGTGAGAACAATGGTAGAATTTCAAAAACTGTCTCCTTTCTTTTTTCCTTTTATAGATAGTGACAGTAGATTTGCAGGAGATTTTTATTATGATCTCCATATACACACAACAGCTTCAGACAGCTTTATAAAGCCAGAATTTTTAAAAAGTTTTGTCAAAAATAAAAGATATCTTTTGTCTGTTACAGACCATAATGAAATAAGTGGCGCAGTAGAACTCTACGAAAAGGGAATAGGAGTAGTTCCGGGAATAGAATTAGGATGTGAAGACGGGTTTGAACTTTTAGTTTATTTTAAAAAAATGGCTGATTTAGAAGAGTTTTATGTGAAAGAAGTAGAACAATATAAGAATATAAAAAGAATGGCAAAAACTCATAGAAATATATATGAATATCTAGATGTGCTTCAAGGATGGGAATGCCACAAGTCAATTCCTCATATATGCGGAATCGTTCAAAAGAATTTTATAAATAATAAACCATATATTTATGATGTTATAAAATTAGTAGATTCTCTGGAAACTCATAATCACGCATTGTCATTGATTAGAAATCTAGAGGCTGCTGAATTACGGGAAAGATATGGTCTTACTGCTACTTTTGGCAGCGACGCTCATATCATTAGAGAGGCAGTATCATATTACAAATATTCCAATATGGATCAGAAGAATGGAGATAAGGTAATGGATTATCTTTACAAGATTGGCAGTGTAAGCGGAATAGGGCAAAAGCATCTGCTTCATCTTATTAAAAATACCATATTGTAGAATATTAAAAAACTCTTTTCAAAATTTAAATTTTAGTGTATAATATTGACTGTGTGATCCCGTAGCTCAATTGGATAGAGCAATTCCCTCCTAAGGAATAGGTTGTGTGTTCAAACCACATCGGGATCGCCAGCTTAACTACAAAGGGGCTGAAAATGAAAAAATTACTTATAATGATAGCAATTTTAATGATGACAGGGTGCAGTAATTTAGATTTTTTTGGTGGTGGAAAAGAAAAAAACGTTAAAAATGAGTACTCAAAATTGTCTATAAGATTAGACAGATTGATGGAAAATGAAATTAATGAAAAAAACAGAGCTAAACTGGAAGAGGATTTTGTAAAATACAGAAATAAAATAAATAATTCTGGAACTAAAGATAAAGAATATAATGCTGTAGTTAGAGAATATGTAAGAAAATCAGATATTAAAATACAATATTTGAAAGATTTAAAAGATTAAATTATAGAGAAGAACCATAAAAGTGGTTCTTCTTTTTTAATTTATTTTTATTATAAAGATTGATGGCGAGGACAATCAATCATATAGCATCCATACATCAACCATAATTTGATTTTTATTTCAGGTTTATAATTTTCATTAATTATCTTTTCAAAAGCTATTATAATTTCATTTTTCTCTTTTTGATATTCTTGAATACTTTCATTTTTTTCTAGTTCTGTAAAGTCATCATCTAGTTCCTCAGCTTCAATTTCCATAATTGCATTATTTTTTTCTGCTATTACTTTAGATAATTTTGTTTGAAGCTCTTCTGTTTTTCCCTGTACCTTCAGACAATAGAAATATGGTGCAAGCCATTTTACATCTGAATAATATTCAATATCAGAGTTGTCATGCATTTCATTATATTTAGAGTATTCATCACATAAAAAATATAAGTCCGCTATTTCAGATTCAGCAATATAATCATCATTTTTCCCTTGGGCTAATTCATTTGCTATTTCAATTGCTTTTCTTTTATCTCCAGTATAAAAACAACAAACTCCATATCCATATAATACTCGTCTTTCATTTTCATATTTTGGTAACAATTCTTCAAATAAGACTTTAGATTTTAAAATATAACCATATTCGAATAGAGCAACACCATAATTATATTGATATTTCATTTTTGGACTAAGAAAACATGCCTTTTCAAATAAGCTTAAAATATCACCTGTAAAATTATTTTCCATACGAATACGAGCGAGTTCATTATAAGCATTCGCTGTGTTGAGATTTAATTTTATTGCTTCTTCTAAATAATATAAACATTTTTTTTGATCATAGTTGCTTTCATATAAAAATGCTAAATTTACATAAATACGTGATTTATCAATTATACTGATTTCATCAATGTAATTAGTCAATGTATCGAGTATAAGTTTGATTGAAATATCTTCTCCATATCTTAATTCAAGATAAACAGCTGCAAGTTGGCATATTGCTTCAATATCTTTCGGATTTTTTTCGATACGACTTTCAAGATAATTTTTATATTCATAAAAAACATGAACATAATCATCAAATCCTTTATCCTTGACTTCTTGTTGAATGTATTTAATGTATGTAGATATATCCAATTTTTCCTCCATATAAAACAAAATAAATATATTTTTATTGTATCATAAATTTAAAAATTAGAAGAAAAACTTTTTATTATTAAATTTATTTTAAAAGTAAAAGTTTTTTGAATTTTTTATTTGTGTTTATCTATTAGAAAGAGGGTGAAGGGCTGAATTCTACTTATTATATAGCAGAGTATTAATACTGTAAAATTTAAAAATTTGTGAACTCATGCAGCTTTTAGAATGAAAATTCAAAAATCCGTGTTTTTTTTATTTTCTGATAAAATTACTCCTAAATTTAGAGAGAATAAATTTTTTTCATAAAAAAGAATAGAATTAAGAAAATTCTTAGTAGAAACTTACTGAGAATTTTTGTATTTTAAAGTACAGCTGAAGTGGGTACTTTTATATACAAATACGAATAATTACACTTTTAATAATACCAAAAATTTCTTTAAATAATGATTTTAAAGTAGATACTTGTATTGTAGATGATATATGTTTTTCATAAAAAAATCAATATTTTATATTTAAATAGCCTTCTCTAAATTTAATGAATAAATATATGTTCGCTTTTGTATATAAATGCGAACTTTTTTTGTATAAAAAAACCACTTGCTAAGCGAGTGGTACAAAAAAGCCGGAAGGCTATGCTTAGAAAATAAAAGCTCCTTTGATATAATTAATTAGGTTTGCCGGCCGATTAACTAATCAAAGGAGGTCATAAAATGTATGACAATAATAGTCTATCACATACAACATGGAATTGTAAATATCATATCATATTCGCACCAAAATATAGAAGGCAGGTAATATATGGAAAAATCAAAGGAGATATAGGGCAGATATTAAGAAAACTCTGCGAATTTAAAGGAGTAGAAATAATAGAGGCTAATGCCTGTAAAGACCATATACATATGTTGGTAAGTATACCTCCGAAAATAAGCATATCAAGTTTTATGGGATATTTGAAAGGGAAAAGTTCATTGATGATATTTGATAAACATGCAAATTTAAAATATAAATATGGGAATAGACATTTTTGGTGTAGAGGATATTATGTTGATACAGTAGGAAGAAATAAAGAAAGGATCGCAAAATATATAAGAGAACAGTTGCAAGAAGATATAGCGAATGATCAATTGACATTGAAAGAGTATATAGATCCTTTCGGAGAAAAAACAAACTAAAGCACACCAGCTACTTAAGTAGCTGAATGAAGAATTACGCGGTTGGCAAACCATTCAGTAAGGCTTAAGCCTAAGCTAGTACCATACCCTTATAGGGTGGAGCAAACCACCACTTGAAGTGGTGGTTTGTGATTATGTTTTATATTAACAATTATAATCTCTAATATTGAAAAAGTCAAGATATCAATATTTATATGAAAAAAAAGGTTGAAAAAATGACATCTTAAAAATAGAGAACTTTCTCCTTGTTAATGTTCGCATTTATATACATAAGAGAACTTTTTAAATTTTAAAATATCAATGGGGAGGAAAATAATATGTTGGAAAGGATTATGAAGGCTGTAAAAAGCGGGAATAAAAAAAGAGGGAGAAATATAACAATAGGAACAATAGTGGGAATGCTTCTCTCTTGCACAGTGGTAATGGGAGTAGAGATAATAGGGTTGGAAATAACAAAAGATAACAGTGACAATATAAAATTTACAGCACTATCAGGAGGTGAAGGTTCTAAAATTTCAATAGGTGAAGATTCAAATGAATATTACAATCATAATATATTTAAAGATAATGTATATACTAATAATATGAGGATAGAAGGTGGTTCTTCTTACTATAACACATATGGAATGAAGTTATCATCATTGACAGATAATTTTATCCTTATAAATGAAAATGTAATAACTGGAAGAAATACTGGAAAAGAGCAAAATACTATTGGAGAAAATTCTATTGGGATAAATATAGAAAATTCAAATATAGAATTTGCTATTAAAAATAATGGAATAATTTCTTCAGAAAAGGGAAGGTTAGTAACAACAGGGATAAAAATAGATGCAAATATAAAAAAAACAACTATAGAAAATGAAGGTATCATTTCAGCAAAAACAGATTCACCTTCTAAATCATTAGCAAAAGGAATAGAAAATGATGGAAAAAACATGGAAATAGTTATCTTGGAATAATTTATGGGGATGCATATGAAAAGGAGGGAATAGGGATAACAAACAAAGGAAGTAATTTCAAGTTAGAAAATAGTGGAATAATTTATGGAAACTCAAATGTTAAGAGCCAAAATATAATGGGAGTAGCTCATACAGGTAAAAATGGTGAGATCAAAAATATAGGAATGATTTTTGAAACTAGTTCAGGAAATAATATGTCACATGGAGTTTCAATAAAAGATTTAGATATTTTAAAAAATGATGGAATAATTTATTCAATAAAAAAGAGCCCAGGAAATATAAGTTCAGGAGTAACATATAATTATTCAGACAATAGTATTGAACAAAAAATATTAAATAATGGAATTATATTTGGAATTAATAATGGTACTAATAATGAAAAATTAAGTGGATATGGAATATATAATCAAAAAGGGAATATTCATAATTTATTGAATAAAGGAATTATATTTGGAAATGAATATGCTATTAAGAATTCTGACTTTTATTCTAATTCAGGTGAAATAGGTTCAGGAGCTAATTATGGATTGTTAGTAAGTGGAGGAGATAGAGTTACTGAAAATATTACTTTTGCTGGAACAGAAAATAATACTGTAAAAGATGATAATAACAATAAAAATATAATTACAAATTATGGATTGGTTTTCACAGTTGATGAAGATAGAGTGTATACAAGCAAAGATGAATATAAGAATAGCTTTGGGACAGAGAAAAAATTAACAGTAGAAGGAACAGAGTATACAGTTGCAAATGTAGGAGCAACATTAGCAGAGGATGGAAATGGAAAGATAGAAAGTTATGATTCTTTTAAATTAGAATCTGGAGACAAACAATATGATAAATATATACTTAACGGAATAGAAAAAACTCTTGTAGTAAAAGGAACAGGAAATACTGTAAGCAGTTCAGTCATCAATGGATATGATGAAGCAGTTGAGATGGAAGCTAGCTCTGGTCTAACTCTTAAAGATACTAAAGTTAATTCCTATGGAACAGCTATAACTATGGCTGGAAATTCAGAACTTACTCTTGAAAATTCAATAGCTAATGGTGGAGCATTAGGAGCAAAAGAGCTCCCTACAATAAATATTTTGGGAGATAGGAATAAACTTGTTCTTGAAAAAAACTCTATTGTTAATGGAAATTATAAAGACAAAGATGTAAAAAATCTTTCTCCAATAATAAAAATTGAAGGAAGTAATAATGTAGTAACTATCCATGGTGGGTCTGCTGTTAACGGAAAAATGGAAGCTTCAGGAGATAATAATATGCTTAATTTTTTTGGAAATTCGGAAAATATGAGAGCTGCTGGAACAGGAAAGATTAATGTACTTCATGATATATCTGGATTTGATAATATTGGAATAAAAGGGAATGTAACACTTTTTGAAGGAATGTCAGTATCAGGAGCAAGTTCTATAACAATAGCAGAAAACAGTGCTTTGAATTTGAGATTGAGTAATACTTCTTCAGGAAATTTGGATGATGCAGAATTTGATGAGGATAAAGAATTAATATTTAGACCAACTC
Organism: Fusobacterium ulcerans; assembly: GCF_003019675.1. Classification (NCBI taxonomy): domain Bacteria; kingdom Fusobacteriati; phylum Fusobacteriota; class Fusobacteriia; order Fusobacteriales; family Fusobacteriaceae; genus Fusobacterium; species Fusobacterium ulcerans. Next base: position 2,937,244 of record NZ_CP028105.1, read on the forward strand.
ATGCATTAGAAAATAATGGAGAAAAATTAACAATAACAGGGGAAGGAAATGATAAAAATACAGTAGGAAAGATAAATTTTGTAACAGATAATATTGGTAAACGTGTCAAGTTAAATATGAAAGATATCTATATAAAGAACCTGCATATCAAAGCTAGTTCAGCTATAGACAGTGCAAGATTTGAGGAAGGAAAAGAACTTGTTTTAAGTGCAGGAACATCATTAGAAGATTTACATTTGGATAAAATATACAACTCAGATGCATCAGGTAATCCAGACAATCCAAAACCAGAAAAGCCATCTAAAAAGAGATATAATTCTTTAAATAATATATACAAAGGAATATATGGCAGTACAGATGGTAACTTAAATGCTTTAAGAGTATTGATTGCTTCAGATGATTTAGGGAATAATTATGATGAAAATATGAGAGATGAGGAACAGTTTAAAAACCTCATGAGGTACTTAAATAGTGTTTACACAGAGACTCCATATTCATTCTCTAGTGAACTATCAAGAAGATCAGCAGGAATGTTTAGAGATATTGTAACAGAAAATGAGTTCAGACCAAATCTAAATAATTGGTTGATAATGGGCGGCTTAACTCATGCTGATGGTGGAACTAAAGATACATATTATGGAAGAAATTATCATGGAGTTGATACTGGTACATCAGATACAGATGCAGACATGAAACTTACTGGAGCATATATGCTGGCTAAATATGGATATTCAGAAAATACTTCTCTTGGATTAACTCTTGGAGGAAATAAGAGTGAAGCGAAGCTGGATATGTCTAAAGTAAAAGGAAACAGTGGATACCTTGGAGCTTTTGCTGAAAACTACAGAGGAAATCTTACATTAAAAGCAGGAGCAGGAGTACAGTATTCAGAATATGACGCAGACAGAAGAACAATGGGTGGACATAGCTACAGTGATAAATATTCAGATATGACTTATGATATCTACCTAAACGGAAGATACTCACACAATATTGGAAAAGATTTATTCCTAGAACCATACGCAACTCTATCATATACATATGTAGACCAAGATGGAGCTAATGAAGGAAGCAAAGCTTTAGCAATAGAAACTGATTCTAAATCATTTGACTACACAGTAGTAAAAGCAGGAGTAGATCTTAAAAAAGTAATTCCTCATGAAAAAGGTAAGAGCACTGTATCAGCAGGAGTAAGCTATACAAGAATATTTGATGGAGCAGATGAAGAATATATCACTGGAAAATTTGAAGGTGGATCAGACTTTGATATTCTAGTAGCTCACAAAAATGAACACAGTATTGGATTAAATGCTAAATATGCTCTTGAATTAGAAAACGGAGTAATCTTTGATGTAAAAGGAACTTACTCAGTAGAGAGAGATTCACATAATCAATCAGGTAAAAACAGAACTAAAGGTGAATGGATAGTAGGAGCAGGAATAGGTTATAAGTTTTAATTAAATGCAGCATTGAGCTAAATAACAGAAATTAAAACTTTTGACTGCTTAATAACTAAAAAATTATTTTAAATTAGTAGTGAAAAGCTGGCTTATATAATGCCAGCCTTTTGCTTAGTAATATAATACTTAAAGGGGGTAGATATGACAGAAGGGGAGTTTATAAGATTCTATAAGAAGAGAAATAGGATTAAAAGCCATAAAGAAGTGAAAGAAAAGATAGACTTGTTTTGGGATGTATTGCTGAAAGCTTTAGAGGAAGATAAAAAAGTAGTATTCAAAGACTGGGGAGTATTTGAAAAAAGAGAGATAAAATCAAGAAAAATAAAAGTACCAATGTGGGAAGAGGAAAGATATACCAAACCAAAAGAAGTAATAAAATTCAGAGCAGGAAAAGGGCTTATAAAAATGGCTGAAGGTGATGTAGATGAATAAAAGAGAGTTTGCAAAAATTTATAGAAAAATAAGCTCAGATGATGTAACAATAGAGGCTGCATTAAGAGATATAGATATTTTTCTTGAAACGCTAAGAGAGGCTCTGCAAATAGAAGGAGAAGTAAAGTTTGTGAAAAGAGGAACTTTTGAAGTGATTTCAAGAAAGCCAAGAGTGATATCTAATCCAGTAACAAGAGAAAGAATGACAGTATATCCAAAGAAAATAGTGAGATTCAGAGCATCTAAAAAAATAAAATAATTCATTGAAGGCAGAGAGAAATCTCTGTTTTTTCTTTGTAGTTATATTTAGTCCGATAATCGATCAAATAAAAAATATATTTTTTAATAAAACAAATAACATATTCCAATTTCTATTGCAATAGAATATAATAAATATAGAGGTGACCACAATGGAAAATATATTAGAAACAATTTCAGCAAAACTTATAAAAGGTGAAAGTATAGAAGAGCTGACACAGGAAGCTCTTGATAAAGGAATTTCTCCAAAGGATATCCTGACTAAGTCGTTGCTGGAAGGAATGACTAGAGCAGGTGAAATGTTTAAAGAAAAAACTCTTACTATGTATGATGTATTGGAATCTGCAAAGAATATGGAAAAGAGTGTAAAAATATTAAAACCTCTTCTTAGAGACGAAGATATAGTAAAAAAAGGAAAAATATTAACAGCAAGCGTACAGGGAGATTTTCATGATATAGGAAAAAATCTATGTATATTAATGCTGGAAAGTAACGGATTTCAAGTGATAGATATGGGAGTAGATGTACCACAAGAAAAAATAGAGGAGTGTATAAAAAAAGAGTCTCCTGATATATTAATGCTTTCAGCAATGATTGCTCCAACAATGGAAGTTATGAAAATGACTATTGAATATCTAAGAGAAAAGGGAGTAACTAAAGACTTAAAGATAATGGTAGGAGGAGCTCCTTTGACTGAAGAGACAGCAAAAAGTATGGGTGCTACATATTCAGCAGATGCAGTGAGTGCAGTAGAAGTCGCAGAAAAATTATTAAATGTATAAAAAAAGAAGCTTTTACTTTTATGAAAGAGACTATGTATTTTTTTATTAAAAATTATTAAATGTATAAAAAAGCTGAGTAACATTTAAAAAAATGTTTTACTCAGTTTTTTTATTATAGAAAAATCTATAGAAATTTAATTTGAAAAATCTTTTGAAGCATTCAAGTAAGAAATAAGAACTTATAAAAATTTTTTATTTATTATTTTTATAAAATATTTAAAAATAAAATATATATTTTTTTTAAGAACAATTGATTTTCATATTAAAATACAAGGGTTTAAAACTTTAATTAAAGGTTATTATTGAAATCATAAAAAAAAACAATTCATTATATAAGTATATATAATGTGAATATATGCAATATAAAAATAGAATTATGTAAAAAAAAATTAGAATTATAGAATATAAAAAATTAATGAAAAAATATAAAATATATTTTTTAGAACTAAAATTATTAAAAAAAGTTCTACTATAGTAAATTAAATTTTAATATTTATCTCTATAAGATTAAAAATTAAAATAATTGAAATTAAAATAATTACATCTTTTTATTATAAATAAAGCTGTATATGAAAAGAGATTAAATAAGGTTATATTATAAATACAAAGTAATAAATATCAAAAAATCAGCACATATATAAAAATTATAATTACTTAAAGAAAAAGAAATTAAAAGGTTGAATAGGGGGAAATATGAATGAAAAAATAAAAAGATTAATTGTAGTATTAAGCTTAATTTTTATAATTATTGTTATTAATACAATGACATTAATGGCAAGCGATAATTCTATTGATGTAGTTGGAAATGTAGATTTTACAACTAATAGTAATTTAGATATTTTCAATATAGGTGAAAACAATGTTAATAAACTTTGGGGGATTAGAAATTTAGGAGTGGGTAATGTTGAGGTAAAAAATATTAAAATTGATGTTAATAGTGGAAATAATACTATTGATACTGAAGTTAAAGGAATTTGGAATGGAAATCTTGTAGCAGGAAATTTTACTGCCCATGATATCAATTTAACTTTAAAAAATACTACTAATTTCTCTACTTGGGGAATAGAGCAAAGAATGGGAACATTTAAAGTTAATAATATTATAATGAATTTAACAGATACTGGAACAGGAGAACTTTATGGTATTTTAAATGCTAATGGGAGCAATTTTGGTGCTAAAAATATAAAAATAATAGGAAATATAGATGGAAATTTTATTGGAATTACTAATAAATGGGGGAATTCAAAACTTTCTGCTAATGATATTTTTATTGATGGAACGGGAAAATATTATATGGTAGGAATTGAAAATTTGACAGCAAATGAAATAAAAAATTTGAATAATGTTACTATTAATTTAAATAAAAAACAAAATGGTGGCTCAACTATGACTGGATTAGAAAATAGTAATAGTAATTTTAATGCTGATAATATAAATATCATTCTAAATAATTCTAATGGAACATCAAAAACTACAGGAATTAATTTAGGTGGACAACATACGGTTAGTACTATTGGTAATTTAAATTTAGATATCAAAGGCAGTGGAGTTGGAGATTATGCAGTAGGAGTAAATGGCCATACATCAGTAAATGGAAACTTAAACTTAATAATAAAAAATGAAAATAACACACAAAGTGATAAAGTAACAGGAATTACAGGAAAAACTGTAGTAAATGGAGATGTATTTTTAAAACTTGTAAGTGGAGGTCAACATGGATATGGTTTTATGCAAAGAGCAGAGTTAAAAGGTAGAAATAATCTTATTGAAGTTAGTTCTCATAAAGATGAAAGAGTAATTAATGGGTGGCTACATTTATCTACTTTCTATGATGATTCTCTATTTGCAGATGATTCTGTTACAAATATAGTTATGGATGCTAAAACAGTAGGAAATAATAAATTAGTTTATGCTATAAGTAATTATGGAAAAGTTGAATTAGGAAAAAATGCTGTTTTAAATATTAATATTGATGGACAAAATTCTAGTATTGCGAACACTGGAACTACAAAATACCAAGGAGGAATTTTTGCTATTTTATCTAATTCAGGTGTAAGTGATCTTAAAGAAGGTTCTCAAACTAATATAATAGTTAAAGGAGCTGAAGTTAATAATAATGGATATTTAGGTACAGTTGGTATAGGTGGAAGTATTAATGCAGTTGGAGATATTAATGTAAATATATTAAGCAAAAATGGAATTGGACTTAGAGTTGCAGCAAGAAATGAAAAACAAATTTATACTGGAAATACTATTGTTAATAGTAACAATGGTTATGCTCTTGGTTTGGTAGATCTTTTTGAAGGAAAATCAGCTGAAATAAGAATTAATCCTGCTGATGGAAAAAAAGTCCAGTTAGCAGGGGACTTAAAACATTTCACTACTGATGATACTCTTTTGTCTCTTATTGATGTTAATTTTAAAACAGCTGATTCTTTTTTGACTGGAGCTAGTTTAGGTGTTAATAGTATAAATAATAGGAAGACAAAACTTAATTTTGAAAATAATTCTTATTGGAATGTAACATCTGATAGTATTGTAAGTGATTTATCACTTAATAAAGGAATAATTAACATGTCACATAAAAATGATAGACAGAAAATAGATATAGAAAATATATTAGGTAACAGTGGAACTTTCATAATGGATATTTCAACTAATGATATTAATCAGCAAGGTGGTGAAACAGATTTTTTAAGTATTAAAAATGCTGATTACTCCCAAAAACATTTTATAAAAATTGGAAGCAGCTCTATAAATGCATTGAATAATTATGATTTTGATAACAAAAATTCTGATAATGCAATTTGGATATCTGATACAAATACAAATGTTATTTTTGAAGGAGAAGAATTTGAAAGTATAGGAAATATATATAATTATGCTCTAGAACTTGATAAAAATCTAAGGACTGATACAAATAATTCAAGTAATGGAGACAATTGGTATATTACAGGTCTAAAGAAGAAAGAAAATGAAGTTACAGAAACCATTGAAGATGATATGACACTTTACTATATGAATGCAGCTATGGCAAGAATAGAAATGGATACTCTTCATAAACGTTTAGGTGATATTCGTAACTATGATACTGAAGAGGGAGTATGGGCAAGAGTTCTTTCTGGACAAATGGAATACGATAAGTCAGGTTATTTAAAAAACAACTATACTATGGTTCAAGCTGGATACGATAAGAGCAAAGCTTCTGAAAATGGAATATGGTTTACTGGATTTGGCATTCATCACAGAAAAGGAAAAATAGATTTTAGAAATGGTGATGGAGAAAATAGAAGTCTTGGTTTATCTCTATATAAATCATGGGCAGGATATAATGGGCAATATTTTGATATTATAGGAAAATATAGTCATATAGACAATGAGTATAAAAGTTTTAATAAAATAAATGAGAAAATGGAAGCTGATTATAATACTTGGAGTGGAAGTTTAAGTATTGAATATGGAAAGAAAAAATGGAGTGATAATAAAAAATGGTATATTCAGCCTAATACACAATTAAACTATACTTATGTAAATGGACAAAATTATAAAACAAGTTCTGGAGTAAGAGCAGAACAAAAAAATATTAATAGTCTAATAGGAAAAGCTGGAATTTATGCAGGCCATGAATTTGAAAAAAGTAATCACTTTATAAAAGTTGCTATTCTTCATGAATTTATGGGAGATTATGGAGTTGATATAAAAGGAAAGGATGCTGAATTAAGAAAAAGAGCTGATGGCAAAGATAGTTGGTTTGAAATTGGAATAGGTGGAGATTTCAAGGTTGGAAAAACTGATTCTATGAATGTATATTATGAAATTGAAAGAACATATGGAAGCGATTTTGAAACTAATTGGCAGGCAAGCATAGGTATAAGATATAGATTTAATAAATTAAGTGATCTGCTTCCTGCTTCAAGCCCAAAACCAGTTGAAAATCCTGTTATTAAATATACAATGACTGGAAAAAATCATTTTTCATTTGATGAATCATCTTTAACAGAAGATGGAAAAAAAGTAATAAGAAAAATATCTGAAGAAATAGATAAAAATAGTAAAAGAGGAATATTAACAATAGAAGGCCATACAGATTCTATTGGAACAACAGAATATAATCAAAAGCTTTCAGAAAAAAGAGCAGAATCTGTAGAAAAAGAATTTAAAGAAAATTTAAAAACAGAAATAAAATATGAAACAAAAGGATATGGAAAAAGCAGACCAGTAGCAGATAATAAGATAGCAGAGGGTAGAGCTAAAAATAGAAGAGTTGACATTAAATTTAATGAAAATTAAAAAAGTAGTTTTTGTAATTATAAACAAATAAACAAGCAAACATATTTTCTAAAAATTAAATTTATAGAATATAAATATTTTTAAAAAGAAAAAATAATTATAAAAATATGTACAGAAGGAAAGGGGTTAGAAACTAGAGTGGAAAGATTATTTATAGATACTGAAAAAGGATATTTAATGACACATAAATAAACATAATTGTTATTTAAGAAGATGAAAATTTTGAAAAAAGGAAGAGGAAAACAAAAAAGCTGCCAATTAGCAGCTTTTTTTTAATTGTATAAAAAAACCACTTGCTAAGCGAGTGGTACAAAAAAGCCGGAAGGCTATGCTTAGAAAATAAAAGCTCCTTTGATATAATTAATTAGGTTTGCCGGCCGATTAACTAATCAAAGGAGGTCATAAAATGTATGACAATAATAGTCTATCACATACAACATGGAATTGTAAATATCATATCATATTCGCACCAAAATATAGAAGGCAGGTAATATATGGAAAAATCAAAGGAGATATAGGGCAGATATTAAGAAAACTCTGCGAATTTAAAGGAGTAGAAATAATAGAGGCTAATGCCTGTAAAGACCATATACATATGTTGGTAAGTATACCTCCGAAAATAAGCATATCAAGTTTTATGGGATATTTGAAAGGGAAAAGTTCATTGATGATATTTGATAAACATGCAAATTTAAAATATAAATATGGGAATAGACATTTTTGGTGTAGAGGATATTATGTTGATACAGTAGGAAGAAATAAAGAAAGGATCGCAAAATATATAAGAGAACAGTTGCAAGAAGATATAGCGAATGATCAATTGACATTGAAAGAGTATATAGATCCTTTCGGAGAAAAAACAAACTAAAGCACACCAGCTACTTAAGTAGCTGAATGAAGAATTACGCGGTTGGCAAACCATTCAGTAAGGCTTAAGCCTAAGCTAGTACCATACCCTTATAGGGTGGAGCAAACCACCACTTGAAGTGGTGGTTTGTGATTAAAATGAGTATTTCACTCCAGCTCCAACCATGATAAGTTTGTTGCTGTCAATGATAGGTGAATCTCCAATATCTGAAGAGAATCTATCAGCAGACAAGAAAGCTAAAAGCGTAATCTTGTCATTTAGATAATATTCAGCAGCTAAGCTAAGCCCAAGAGAATAAGCTGTATCTGGTGAATAAGTATCAGTAATCTTATCTTTTACCTCGTTGCTATCTATTCCGAAGTAATAATCAACATAATTAGATGAATAAATAGTTGCTCCGAAAGATGGAATTAAAGTAAAGTTGTCAGTAACTCTATAAGGTTTAATTATACGAGTAGTTCCTTTAATACCTCTTTCACCACCAGAAAATGCAACTACAGCAGTCATATCATAAAAATTTAAATTATATGATAACAACATTCCAACTGCTACTTGTGGTTTTCTGTCATCAATAGATCTGTATCCACGATCCAGCTTACTTCCTTTTATAGGAAAACCATCAAAAGGATTTACAAATAATGACAGAGTAAAATCGTCTTCACTATACATATCATATCCCATAGTTACTCCAGCTATATAGAAATCATCATATCTGACATCAAAAACAGGAATAGGATAAGTAAGAGAATCTCCTTTAAAAAAGTGGTTGGTAACACCTACAGCACCACCAATTTGAAACTTATTTTTATTCTGTACCAAAGCTTTAACTTGAAGCTCACTTTGAGCTAAGCTTAGAGACGAACATAAAATAAAAGTCGACAGTAATGTAATCATTTTCTTCATTAAAAAAACCTCCCCAGTAAAATTACGACTTAGATGATTTTTGTTCTCTTCTAAGTTTAATAAAATTATAATTTCCGTGTACCTTTCTCTTGAAACTAAGCATATTGTTTGTTGGGAATATACCAATTCTTCTAATTTGAAATAAATCTTCCGAAAAAGATAAATCTCCTGAATCAGTTGCTACAGCAAAAGAATAACCAGTTTCTTTAACAAACTCTTTTACTTCTTCATTAAGATCGCCGTAAGGATAAGCAAAACATACAAGTTTTTCTCCCAGTTTTCCTTCTAAAAATTCAGTAGATTTAGTTATTTCTTCTTTTGCCTGCTCAAAGGGCATATGAGCAAGTTTTTGGTGAGTCATAGTATGCCCGCCAAATTCTATTCCATACTCCTGCATTTCCTTTATCATATCCCATGTCATAAGCGGGAACTCTTTTTCAGGATTTTCAGGAACTTCAACATCCCATTTATTGTAATTCAAGTGCGATACTAAATATATAATACAATTAAATTGATATTTTTTCAAGATGGGAAATGCAATTTTATAATTATCTTCATAACCATCATCAAAAGTAAGTATTATATATTTTTTACCATTATTAAATCTATTTCTATAATTCAGCTTTAAAAGCTCTTTAAAAGTTATAGGCTCATAATTCTTTTCTTTAAGATATTTCATATGCTCATCAAATTTTTTAGCAGTGATATAAGTTCCATGAACACCGCCTTCACTTTCATCATTAACTACTCTGTGGTACATTATCACAGGAATATCATATTTTCTTTTAAGTACATATGATCTGGCATATATCTTTTCGATTTTATCTGTAATTATATTAAGATCAAATTCATTTTCTACATTCTTTCTTAATTCAATCAATTCTTTTTCATTAAGATTAAAAGCAGAATGAATATCTTTTTTTATTTGGTCCCAGTTAAAGTTTTCAGAATTATTAAATTCTATATCACCGAAATTTGAAGCAAGGGCTTCAGTCAGATTTTTTTCATCAATAAGTCCAATATATTTTGCTTCTCCAATAGCGATAACTGGTTTACCAGAAAGAATTCCTTCAACAGCAACTCTTCCAGCTCCAATGACAATATCAGATTCTTTTATTTTTTCAGGAACATCATTTACATATCCTATAAACTTTATATTTTCATTATTAAAGAATTTTTGGAATTTTTCAGGGATATCTTTTCCGCCAATTAATCTTATTTCCAGATTATCAATATCAGAAAGTATTTCCAATAATTTGTAAGCTACTTCTCCCTTTGGACCAGAAAGCCTTCCAATTATAGAAAGAATTTTTTTTCCTTCATCTTTTTTTTGAGGAATAAAAGGATAGTCCTCAGTGTTGATAGGATTTCTTAATACTACAGCTTTTTGTGGAGAAACTCCAAGTTCATTAATTAAATGAGTCTCAATATTTTCACATACAGGAATAGTCAAATCTCCAAATGCTTTAAATATTTTTCTGCTCAAATGTACTGGCTGTCTTCCATGTGTAGATGTAATAAGAGGTATTCCAGCAATTTTACATGCTATTTCCGAACTCCATGAAGAAGCTCTCGAGTGAGCATGAACTACATGTATATCATTTTCTTTTATTATTTTTAAAAGAGTCTTAACTTGATTTATACGTTCTCCAAGTCCTCTTTTATTAAATTCTAATTTTATGTATTTAGCTTTACTTTCTTTTGTAAGAGTATCTGAAACTATAATTACATTGTTTCCTCTTCTGATAAGCTCATCACTAAGAGTAACACCGTAAACCTCTGCTCCAGTTACTTCTAGTTGAGAAAGTGCCATAAGAATATTCATTATCCCTCCTAGCAGATTATTTTAAGTTTTCTGGGTTTAATACTTTTAACTCATCAATAACGAAGATACCATCCTTTCTGATAAGTACATCATCAAACCAGATTTCTCCTCCACCCCATTCTTCTCTCTGAATTAAAACAAGATCCCAGTGAATACTTGATTTATTACCATTATCAGCAGCCTTGTATGCCTGTCCCGGTGTGAAATGAATACTACCAGCTATTTTTTCATCAAAAAGAGTATCCTTCATAGGTTTTAAAACATATGGATTTACTCCAATAGCAAACTCTCCAATATATCTTGCACCTTCATCAGTATCTAAAATCTGATTGATCTTTTCATTATCGTTGCTTGTAGCTTTTATGATTTTACCATCTTTAAATTCAAAAGTTACATTTTCAAATGTAAATCCTTGGTAATTAGATGGAGTGTTATATGAAATAACTCCATTTACACTGTCTTTGATAGGAGCAGTATATACTTCACCATCAGGAATATTTCTAAGTCCATAACATTTTACATTTGGAATATTTTTGATAGAAAAAGATATATCAGTACCATTTCCTTTTATTCTTACTTTATCAGTCTTATTTAAGAGTACTGATAAAGATTCCATTGCTCTTTCCATTTTAGAATAATCAAGACAGCAAACATCAAAATAAAAATCTTCAAATGCTTCAAGTGATGTGCTGGCAAGCTGAGCCATAGAATTATTTGGATATCTAAGCACTACCCATTTAGTATTATTAACTCTTTCTTTTAAATGAACAGGATTAGTAAAATACTCTGAATAAATTTTCATTTTGTCAGCAGCGACATCTGATAATTCAGTAGAGTTATCAGTTCCTCTGATAGCAATATAAGCGTCCATATCTTTCATTCTTTCAAGTTCATATTTAGCCATCATTTCTATTTGCTCTTTGCTGCATCCTTTTAATAATTCTCTTAGTATAGTTTGATCTTTATTTGTTACAAATGGATATCCTCCAGCTGCATATGTTTCTTTTATTAAAGCTTTCACTAGATTTTTAGAAGCCTCTCCAAAAGATTCTATTAAAACTTTTTCGCCCTTCTGTACTCTGCAAGAATGGCTGATAAGATTTTTTGCTAATTTTTCAATTCTTTGATCCACAATATTCACCTCATAAGTATTTTTGAAATCTTTTTTAAATTATACTATATATATTTAAAGAATACAATATTCACTCTTTCTAAATAATGAAAAAAATATGAAATTCATCACATAATATCATAAAAATAAAAAAAGAGTGATATCAGAGCTTGCAACACTTCAAATGCTGCATCTCAGTAAGTACAGCACTAACTGCTTAATTACTGAAAATTTGCTCTAGCTTTTAATCACTCATTTTCAAAGAAACTATATAAAATTATACTGCATAAATTATAAACTTTTTAACATAATGAATCATTTTAATAAATACAGCAGCAATAATTATAAAGGCAGAAAAAGATAAAAATAATCCAATATTATGCCATAAAATATAATTTTTACTGTTTAAAGAGTAAAGATAATTTGAATATTTTAATACAGCAGTTGCTCCTATTGCCAGTGGAAATGTAAATGAAGCATATGTTGGATTAAATGCTATTCTTAATATTCTGAAAAAAGATACATATACAAGGATAGTCATAAATACAGCAAGGGGTAAAAGTATATATATTATAATTTCAGAAGGATTGCTAAATACTGTAAGATATCCTGCAAGGCATAAACTAGGTGGAGCTGCCATGATTGCAAAAGTTGGAAGTCTTCCTTCATCTATAGGTTCAATAAAAATTATTCTGTACATCATTATTGGAAGCATCACCAGATATAGAATGAAGCCTATATAGAAAATAGTATGAGTAAGTCCGGGAAAATTCATACTGGCACCAGAGACACAAGCTACAACTATTCCAACTGGAGGAATAAACCAGCTGGGAATAACATGATTTAAATCAAAATCTTTTGCTCTGTGGTAAAAAAAGATAAAACAGAATATGACATGGACTGCTATTGCAATTAACCATAAGATTCTTCCAAGAGTTAAATAATAATTAGCAATAAATCCTGCCAAAACCATTAAAGTCATATCCAAGGTAGGAATAAAACTTCCTAGTGTAGGGTGGCTTAATTCTTTTTTTAATTGATCAAAGTGAAGACAGTCTTTAATAAAGATTACAATAACAAGAAAAAACGATATAAGATCTCCTACATAAACCGGGATATCTCCAAGAAACGTGCCAAATGCACCAGATATACCTGATATTCCCAATGCAAGACCTGTAAGAGCTACCGGCATATCTCTGAATTTATGAATCACTTTTTTCATTATAACCTCCATAAAAAATTTCGTTATTTTCAATTTATATTATCATAAAATTTCAATAAAATAAAATTATAAAAAATTATATTTTGATAAGTTAAATTTATAAAATAAAATATGGAGATATTAAAAAAGGGAGATGCAATTATCTCCCTTTAGTTTTTAAAATATATTGCTTATAGTTTTTATAAGCTCATTTTTTAATTGAGGTTCAGCCTCTGGTAATTCAAGATTCATTTTATTAGCAGTACTTACAACTCTAGTTTGATACTTATTCATATTTCCATCATCTTCAGTAGCATATATATTTCTTCCCTGAGTACCTTGTGTAGTTGCATTTACAGAAAGTTTATTAACTTTAGTATTTGATTTTTCACTAACTAGGATATCTGTTATCATAGTATAGTAGCTGTCTTCAACAAGAGCATCTGAAAGAACTCCGATAGCTCCTCCGACTAATCCCCATCCTACAGCAGTATTAACTGATCCAGTATTATATCCTCCAATAGCAGCACCTATTCCAGCACCAGCTATACCACTCAAAGCAGCTTGAGATTCTTTTAAATCCATTTTGCCTAGTTGCAGGATATTAACTTGAAGCCAGTAATTAGCATTTTTAGGAGCAGAAACTATTTTATACCCTTTTGCAATTAAAGTATTTTTAATTTCGCTTTCCATATCCAAGTTACTTGTTGAAGTATTTTTTACCTGTACAAAAACTGTTTTGTCCATTATGTTTTCTGGACTTAACCATATAGTTTCAGAAAGTTTAGTCTCTGTGGCTAAATTTCTTTTTTTAATGGCTGTTTCCAAAGAACTGCACCCTGACAAAAGTAATAACATAAGAGTCATTACAAGTAGAAAATATTTTTTCATTATTTTTCCTCCCTAAAATAAAAATGTCATATAATAAATATTATCATAAAATAATTTCTAAGTAAACTGAAAATATTTAGGTTTTTAAATTTAAAAGAGATTATTACAATAATGAGAAAATAATTTCAGCAGGAAGAAATACATTGTTTAAAAAGTATATATTATTCCTCTTTCAAATATATTCTTTATTTCGAATTTTTTACCATATTTTCATTGATTTATAGTGGATAAAATGGTATCATGATTTAAAGGTAGAGATAATTAGAAATGTTATATACAATAGACAATAAAGTTAAATTGTTAGGGAGAGGTATATGGAAGAATTGTTAAATGAGTTAAATGAAGTAGTTTATGTTGTAGATTTAGAAAACTATGAACTGCTTTATTTAAATAAATATGGATTGAAACTATTTGGTTATGAAAAATTTGATGAAATAAAAGGAATTACTTGTTATGAGGTTTTTTATAAAACAAATTCTCCATGTTCATTTTGTAATGCCAGTCGTCTTACAAATAAAGAGTATCATGAGTGGGAATGTAAAAATATTTTGTTAAATAAATACTTTATTATTAAAGAAAAACTAATAAAATGGAATGGAAAAAATGCTCATATGGCAGTGGCTATGGATATTACTAAAAAAGAAGAAGAAAAAATAACTTTGGAACAGACACTGGAAAACGAAAGAATAGTATTAAACTGTATAAAGATGATGCATTCCTCAGTTAACATAGATGTTTCTATTACTAATACTCTTGAAGTAATGGGAGAATATTTGAATGGTCAACGTACATATATTTTTGAATTAGCTGGAGACACCATTCTTAATAATACATATGAATGGTGCGCTGAGGGAGTAGAAGCAAAAAAAGAAACGCTACAAGATCTATCTATTGAATATGTAATCAGATGGAAATGGATAAGTATTTTTAATAAAGGGTTGCCTATAATAATAGAAAATTTAGAAGATATTAAGGAAGTTAATGAAAATGAATATATGATTCTTCATTCTCAAAATATACATTCTTTAGTAGTCATACCTATAATGGAAAATGGAGTTTTTCATGGATTTTTTGGAGTAGATAATCCTCCTGTTAAGAGAATACAAAATATAATTGATATTTTAAATATTTTATCATATTTCTTTTTAGAGATGCTTCAGCGTAAAAAAATGATAGCAACAATGGAAAAACTTAGTTATTATGATACACTTACTGGAGCTTTGAACAGAAATGCTTATATCAGGGATCTTGAAAGAACATTACATAAAATTAAAAAACTGGGAGTAGTATTTGTAGATGTAAATGGGTTAAAAAGTGTAAATGACCATTTTGGACATACAGCTGGAGATGAACTTATTGTAAGTACTTTTAATGAAATAAAAGATGTGTTTCATGATGCTTTGAAATATAGAACTGGTGGAGATGAGTTTATAATATTTTGTAGGAATGAAACTGAAGAAGTATTTATGGGAAAAATTTCTCAATTGAAGGAAAACTTAAAAAGTTCAAATGGTGGGATGGCAGCAGTAGGAGCTAACTGGACATTTAATGCTAAAGATATAAATCAGTCAATAAAGATAGCTGAAATTAACATGTATAAAGATAAGAAAAAGTTTTATAATTACCAAGAAGAAAATGAAAAAAATATAATTATTAAAAAGCATTATTTTCAAAATTAGATAAAAAGCAATAAGCTGCTTCTAAAATTTCCAATAGAAATATTTTAGATTATAACCTAAAAATTAAAAGTGATATGCTTCTTTTATAATAGAGAGATGAAATAAAAATTTGCCTATTATAAAAGGGGCATTTTTTTTATAGAAAAATTTTAATATTTATTAAAATAGAAATTAAAAAGAGAGAAAAAAGCAAGGAAGTTTTAAAAAAATTTGAAAAATAAAAAACCTCTTAAATTTTCATCTAAGAGGCAATTATTATTAATGTGGCTGGGCTGGCTGGATTCGAACCAGCGCATGACGGAGTCAAAGTCCGTTGCCTTACCGCTTGGCGACAGCCCAATGAATGGTCGGAATAGCAAGATTCGAACTTGCGGCCCTCTGCTCCCAAGGCAGATGCGCTACCGGACTGCGCTATATTCCGACTTTCGTTGACAAAGATTATAATATCATAAAATACACTTTATGTCAATAAAATTCTTAGTAAAATTTCAAAAAATAATAGAACAAAAATTTGATATTTTCTCTTGTTTTTTTTTCGAAAAATGGTATAATTAGAAAGGCTTATACTAAAAAAATAGGAAATAGCAGGAGGAAAGAATGAAATATAAGGCCATTGTGTGTGATTTAGATGGAACATTACTGAACTCTGAACATACAATATCTAAATATACAAGAGATGTAATAAAAGATGTAACCAGTTCAGGGGTAAAATTTTTTATTGCTACAGGAAGACATCATATGGATGCTTTGAAATTTAAAGAAATGCTTGGACTTGATTCTTATTTGATAAGTTCAAACGGGGCCAGAATACATAATGAAAATAATGATATTATATTTAAAGGAGATATTCCTAAAGAATTGAGCAATGAGATATTTGACTTAAATATAAATGAAGAGATCCATAAAAGTATATATAAAGGAGACTTTTGGTATTCTGAAAAACCATTGGATGAGGCTCATGAATATCATAAAGAATCAGGTTTTACTTATAATGTAAGAAAATTTTCTGAATTAAAGAATAGTGAAGTGATAAAGTTTTTTTATATTAATGAAAATGAAAAGCTAATAAGAAATCTTGAAAATGAAATAAAAGAAAAATTTGGAGATAGAATAAATCTTACTCTTTCTCTTCCGATATGTTTAGAGATAATGAATAAAGGAATTTCTAAAGGAAGTGCAATAACAGATATACTTCTTCCAAAATTTGGAATAGAAACTGAAGAAGTTATATCATTTGGTGATGGATTAAATGATTATGAGATGCTTGATGTAGTGGGTGAAGGGCTTCTTATGGGAAATTGTAATCCAAGATTGAAAGAACTTCTTCCTAATAATAAGGTAATTGGAAGAAATGATGAAAATGGAGTGGCCGAATATTTAAAGAAAGTTTTTCTATAGTAATTAACAAAAGGGTAAACAACAGTAATATAATTTAAAAAGTGAGGGAGAATATGAAGAAAGCATTAAAAGCGGCATTCAAAGCAACAATGCCGGTTTTTTTCGGGTACATTTTTGTAGGAATGGCCTTTGGATTACTATGTCAAAGAAATGGATATAATTTTATCTGGGCGTTATTTATAGGGATTGGGGTATATTCTGGGTCTATGCAGTTTGTGCTTTTAAATCTTTTAACAGGTGGAGCAGGGATAGCAGAAGCAGTTATCACCACTTTAATAGTAAATGCAAGATATGCACTTTATGGAATATCATTTACAGATCTCTTTAAGAAAATGAAAAAAGTCAGACCATATATGATACATACCCTTACAGACGAAGTTTATGCAATTATGTGTTCAGTAAAAGTTCCATTGGGAGTGAATAGAAAGCAGCTCTTTTTAGCCATAGCAGGATTGAGTCATTTTTATTGGGTGCTGGGTGGAGTATTGGGAGCAATACTTGGATCTGCTGTACATTTCAACAGTAAAGGAATAGACTTTGCAATGACTGCTTTGTTTATAGTTATATTTGTAGATCAATTCCTTACTTTTCCAACTAGGACTCCTAGTATATTAGGTGTATTAAGCGGACTTGTTTGTTTGATATTTTTAGGATCAAAAAATATGCTGATTCCTTCTATAATGATCATAATTGTTTTCTTAATAGTTTTTAAATCAAGATTAGAAAAAAAGATAGAAATGGCAAAGAAAAGGGGCGTGAGATAATATGAGACCAGGATTTTTATATTCAGTTTCTATAATAGCAGCAGTAGGAGCTACTTCATATTTTCTGAGAGCTTTTCCCTTTCTTGTATTGAATAAAAAAAATAAAGCAGTAGAAAAGTATATGATGTATTTAGGAAAAGTTTTGCCCCCAGCAGTAATTGGAATACTTATTATATTCTGTTTAAAAGATACCAGTATACTTAAAGCTCCTCATGGAATACCTGAAATACTTGCAGTAGCAGTTGTTGTACTGCTTCATGTATGGAGAAGAAATAGTTTGATAAGTATTTTAGGAGGAACAGCCTTCTATATGTATCTTGTCCAGAAAATATTTTAAGTGTAGCATATGTTACCGAATTTATTTTCTCCATATAGTAATATAAGTGTATAAAGATGTAATAAATGGAGAGGTGACATATAAATGATAAGAAAAATAATAAAAATTGATGAAGAAAAATGTAATGGTTGTGGAATATGTGTTTCAGCTTGTCATGAAGGGGCAATTGGAATGGTAAATGGAAAAGCTAAATTGATGAGAGATGACTATTGTGATGGTTTGGGAGATTGTCTTCCAGGTTGTCCAGTAAATGCAATCAGTTTTGAAGAAAGAGAAGCAGCTGAATATGATGAAGCAGCAGTAAAAGCTAATATGGCAGCTAAAAAAAATGGAGCAGCTCCATCTGTTCATTTTGGATGTCCGGGAATGCAGTCTAAAACTATTGAGAGAAAAACTGAAAAACATGAATCAAATGAAATCAAAGAAGCTGGAGAAATGGAATCTCAACTAAACCAATGGCCTGTACAGATAAAGCTTGTTCCAGTAAATGCACCATATTTTAATAATGCCAACTTATTGATAGCAGCAGATTGTACAGCATATTCTTATGGAGATTTTCATAATAAATTTATGAGAAACAAGATAACTCTTATAGGATGTCCTAAACTAGATGAGGGAGATTATGCAGATAAGTTGACTGCAATTCTTGAAAATAATGATATAAAATCTCTTACTGTAGTACGTATGCAGGTGCCATGTTGTGGTGGAATAGTAAATGCAGTGAAGAAAGCATTGCTTCAAAGCGGCAAATTAATTCCTTGGAACATTGTAACAATATCTACAAATGGAGAAATAATAGAAGATTAATAAATAAAAGATAAGCAAATAAGGAATTAATACCAAAAATTAGAATAATATAAAAAAATAATATAAAAAGAGGTTGAATCATATGAGAAATATCATTCTCTGTATCAGCCTCTTTTTTAATATTTTTTATTAACTATAACGTTTTTGTTTTTCAGCTCTTCTAGTAAGGAGCTTAATCTCTTTCCACATAACATAAGCTGCTCCTATACAACAGATAGTATCTGCCACAGGAAAACTTAATAATACTCCATCAGCTCCCCAGAAAACAGGAAGAATATAAGTAAGAGGAATAGACAAGACAGCTAATCTCAATATAATAAATCTTGTAGTTATCATACCTTTTCCTACAGCCTGAAAATAGTTTGTGCAAGAAAGGTAGATTGCAGTACTTATCATCAAGCCAAGATGTATATATGTTCCCCTTATAGTGTAATCTGTAAGTTCAGGGTCATTTTTTACAAAGAAATTAACAACAGTGTGGGCATTTACAATTACTGCAAATAAAAGGAAGAGTGAAATTATAGCAGTCAGAGTTATTGAAGAATAGAATATCTTCTTTACCCTTTCATAATTCTTAGCTCCCCAGTTATATGACAGAAGAGGCTGCCTTCCTTGATTCAATCCCATATATCCAGTATTTATACAAGTTCTCAGGAGTGAAAGTATTCCCATTCCAGCTAGTGCGATATCTCCCCCATATTTTGCAAGCTGTATATTTAACACATAGACATAAGCTCCATTTAGAAACTGATTAAGAAATCCTGAATTTCCTATATAGAAAACTTTTTTCATAAGTTCATGATCATATCTAATATATTTTATTTTCAAAGTAAGAATATCACTTTTTAGAAAATGATATATAAGGATAACTCCGGGAACAACATTGGCAACAGCAGTAGCTATGGCAGCTCCTTTCATTCCCATACCATATCTCATAATAAGAATATAGTCCAAAATTATATTAACTATAGCACTGGCAAGGTTGATAACCATAGATTCCATAGGTCTTCCTTCTAACCTCACAAATGAACAGTAAGTGATATAAATCAGTTGGAAAATAGTAACTGGAAACAGATATTTATTATATTCAACAGCGTAGCCAAAACTATTTTCTGTAGCTCCCATAAAAGAAACTATTTCTTCAAGAAAAAGCATTCCAAATATAGTATATACAGCTCCAATAGCAATTAATGCAAAGAAGCATGTACCAAGAACTTTTCTTGCGTCCTCTATTTTCTCTTCTCCCATTTTTATACCAGCAAGGGCACATCCTCCTATACTAAAAAGGACTCCAGTGGCACTTAAAACAAGTAGTATTGGAAAGGTAACAGCAAGAGCTGAGATTCCATTCCTTCCTACAGCCTGACCTATATAGTATCTGTCTGTAACATTATATATTATTCCTATAAGTATAGCAAAAGTTGCAGGTATAGAAAAACGAATGAGCAGAGATAATATATTTCCATCTCTGAATTCTTTTTCCTGATGCGTCATCTGATCCCCTCCGATTTTTTCAAAAGACTTATGAGACTTTTTTCAAAGTTTTCATCATCGCTTTTTTCTCTTTTTTTAGGACCTTTTGTCCTTCCCCCATTGTTTCTTATTTTCTTTGATATGTGTCTGGTAAAAAGCAGTTGATCAATGTTAAATTGATTGTAGATTAAACCATTTTGATTGAGAGCAGCAGCTTTCTTGGCAAGTATCATTGAGGCCAGTCCAAAATCTTGAGTGACTACTATATCATTTGCCTCTGTACTCCTTAAAAGAACAAAATCCACTGAATCATTTCCTTGAGAAACGTAGATGGTTTCAGCTCCAGCTTTATCTATTTTATGAGCTTCATCACAAAATATAACAGTTTTTATACCAAATTTTTTACCTGTTTCTATAGTTAAATCTACTACAGGACAGGCATCTGCATCTATTAAAATTTTCATTATTTTACTCCTTTGATTGTGTATCAGTCTATATAATATATCATATTTTTCATAATTTTTCTTAGTATTTTTAATTCTTTTTCTTAATAAATTTATGCTATAATAAAGCAAGTGACATTAAATTTTTGCAGGGAGAGAAAATGCTTATAACGACAACAGAAAACTTAATAGGCTATGACATAGAAGAATATATAGGTTATATATCTGAAACTGTAACTTTTGGAATAAATGATTTTAAAGAATTTTTTTTAATTGCAGATTCTATTGGGGGAGAATCAAGTATATATCGGGAAACTTTAGAAAAAGCAAAAGAGATATTAAATAATAGATTAGAAGAAAAAGCAAAATCCTTAGGTGCTAATGCTATAATAGGACTTAGAGTTACTTATTCAGAAATGGCAGGAAGAGGTAAAAGTATGCTTCTTCTTTCTGGAACAGGAACAGCTGTTGCAGTTGAAATAAAAGAAGAATTTATAGAAAAAATGGAAAAAAGAAAAAAACAAATAGAGGAAATAAAAGAAAAAGGAAAAGAATATAAAAAACTTCAAGAAAAAGTCCTTATTAGTAGAGCTTTGTATAAAAAAACTTTTTTTCAATTAAATGTTGAATACTATAATGAAGCATCAGAAGATAAGAAAAGAGAAATTATAGAGGTATTAAATACAAAAGAAGAGGTTATTAGCAAAAGAGAAGAGTATAAAAATAAAGATACCCTTATGCTTATGTTATTAAAAGATGGTAAAGACATTTTTGCAGAAATAGAATTATATAACAGATCCAATAAAACTCTCTATAAATAAAAGTTTATATTAAATTTAAAAAATAAATTTTTAGAAAATTTTACTTTAATATAAGATTTTGATTATTGGTGAATTTTGGAATGAGATGGATAAACAAAATTGGAATGAACTAAGTAAATATTTTTCAGAAGGAGCAGAGATAAATAGTTTCAGATTAAAGTCTATTTTTAGAGTTTTATATATAATAAAAGGAGAATTCAAACTAATGAATTTCTCCTTTTATTATTTTATTAAGATAATTTAAAAATTTTAAATAATATAAAGCAAATAAAAAAGCACTAAGTAAATACAGTGATTTAAGTTTTACTTTTTATTATTGTTTTGAAGTAAAAACCATACGGCTACTAGCTTTCTATACTATAAAGAGAACTCTAAAGTAGTTTTATCTGATGAATGATCATATGTAACAGTATATTTTATATTACAAAGTTCTTCATCATACATTAGGAAAATTTTATCTGCTACTTTATGTTCTGGGATAAGCTGAGGATTAATAACTGTAAATAGTAAATCTTCATTTAATATTTTATATTCATTTTTATTATTTTTTTCAACTTGTAACCCAGCTTTTTTAATATAATTATTTATATTTATACTAGAATAGCCATCATCCATAACAAAACAAGAATATTGCTTCAATAATAATACACCTCCTTTTTATATTTATGTAAAAGTATATTGAGTATACTATTTATAGTGTAGCACAAAAATCAAAAAATCAAAAGAAAGATTATTTTTTATTTAATAAAAAACAAATAATAATGTATTTTTTAAAAAATATTATTTTAATTTTAAAAAACAGAAAAAATATTAAGAAAAATTTCATAGTATCAACTCAATAAATGGAACTATAAAAAAGACAGTAAGATGCTAAGAAAGGACAAATTTATATAAAATAAAAAATCTTTAAGTGTTGTTTTGTTAAAAAATTGCAACTCAATCAATAAATGATATAATAATATTAAAATAATATAGCAACATTAGGAGGGGTATTTTCTATGAAGAAAATAATTGTTGAATTTTGGAATGAAATGGATAAGTAGAAGTGGGGTGAATTAAATAAGTATCTTTAGAAGAAGAAGCGATTTCATTTCATGCAGTTTCATTTTTTGTTTTTGAAAATGGAAAAATAAAAAAATTAGATGAATATTGGGGAGAGTATGGAAAAGTTTCTCGATGGAGAAAAGAAATAAAAATAGGAAGAAAAATAAAATCATAATTTTAAGAAGAATAAATAATTAAGTAAATGAAAATTAAAGGAGGAAAAATGTGAATAAAGATATTCAAAATTATATTATGAAATATACTGATGAGATACAACAACTTTTTTGTGAATTAAGAATACTTATTATTCAAAGTGTTTCCTGTGATATTGAAGAAAAACTATGGGCAAAAATTCCCAGTTATTATGATGGAGATAGATTTATTCGACTAATCCCATTCAAAGATCATATAAATATTGAAGCAGCAGCCATCATAGAGAATAAAGATAAGTTGAAAGAATTTAAAATAACTCCTAAAGGTATGTTACAGATTTATTGTAACCAAACTATACCAGAGAGGGTTTTAAAAATAATATTCAAAGACACACTTTCTGAAGTACCAGATAAATAAAGAGGAGAAAAGAATTAAAGAGGAGAAAAGAATTATGGAGATAAAAAATAAGAATTCTAAATAGGGAAAAAATATAATAGAGAGTCAGCATTCTTATAAGAAATAAACAGCCTCAACTCATTAAATTTAGAGCTTTGGCTGTTTAAAAATAAATTATATGTTATTTCATTACCTTTGCTTCTCCTGTTAAAACGACTTTTCCATCTTGATTAGTACATATTGTTGAAAGAATTATTTTCCTTTGCTCCTCTATAATATCAATGATTTCACACACAGCAGTGATAGTATCTCCTAGATAAACCGGCTGCTTGAATTTCAAAGTTTGTTCCAGATAAATTGTTCCCTCTCCTGGAAGTCTGGTTCCCAGTATAGCAGATATCAATCCAGCTGTAAGCATTCCATGAGCTATTCTTTTTTTAAATCTTGAAGTTTCAGCATATGTTTTATTTAGATGTATTGGATTACAATCTAAACTGATGCCAGAATACAAAATAATATCTGTTTCTGTAATTGTTTTACTAATGCTTTCTTTCATTCCTATTTTTAAGTTTTCAAATTCCATAACAGTCACTCCTTAAAAAACTTTTCTAGTGAGACCATATATCTGACGAGCTTCATCTGGAGTAGCAGCTTCCAGTCCATTCATCTCCAACAATTCTTTAGCTCTTTTTACAAACTGAGCATTTGATTCAGCCAGTACACCCTTCTGCCACATAACATTGTCTTCCATACCTACACGAATATGTCCTCCCATTGCTATTGTAGTCATTAAGATAGGCATGTGACCTGATCCGATTCCACATGCAGCCCATGTTGATCCTGCTGGAATTAAACTTTTAAGAAATACAAGATTTTCAACTGTATTTGTCATTCCCCCTGGACATCCTAAAACTATCTGGAAATGACAAGGAGCTTTTAATATTCCTTTTTTCATGTAGTAGATTGCATTATATATCATACCAGCATCAAAAATTTCTATTTCTGGTTTTATATTACTTTCAATTAAAGCAGTTCCCAGTTTCTCTAAAAAACGAGGATGGTTTTCAAAAATTGTACGATGTTGCCAGTTAAGAGTTCCAGCATCATATGATGCCATCTCTGGAAGTAATTTTTGAAGAGGGTATATTCTCTCCTCATCTCCAAATCCTACACTCCCTGAACTTGTTATATTAATACAGATATCACAATCTTTATAGGCTCTTATTCTTTCAATAGTCTCTTTATATTTTTCAAAATCAGTTGATGGAGTTCCATCATCATTTCTTACATGAATATGAGCTATTGCAGCTCCAGCTTTCCAGCATTCATATACATCTTTTGCTATCTCTTCAGGGGTAATAGATAGATTAGGATTTTGTTCTCTTGT
The DNA here is from genome assembly GCF_003019675.1 of Fusobacterium ulcerans. NCBI lineage: Bacteria > Fusobacteriati > Fusobacteriota > Fusobacteriia > Fusobacteriales > Fusobacteriaceae > Fusobacterium > Fusobacterium ulcerans. Next base: position 2,961,967 of record NZ_CP028105.1, read on the forward strand.
AGGCCATGATCCTGTTATTGCTGCTGTTATTACTCTTTTATTTTTTAAATCTGACATAAATTATTCCTCCTTAATATTTATAAAAACATTACTATTATTATTGTAGAAACTACTGTTACGATAAGTGGAATCATAATGCTGCAAACAAATACATGTTTATAGGCAGTTTTATGATTCAATCCCAGTACTGCAAACATAAGAAACAATCCAGGTGAGTGTGGAAGTGTATCTAATGCTGAAGCTGAAATAGATGACAGCCTATGTAAAACAGGAAGATTTACTGGGACTGCAAGGAAAGTTTTTCCCAATGAATCATACATAATTTTTAAACCACCAGATGAAGATCCTGTAACTGCACAAACTACCATTGTTGCAACGATTGCCTGAACATAAGGATTTAATTGAAGTCCCAGCACCCAGCTCACTATATATTTAAAAGCTATTGAGTTAGATACAACTGTACCAAATCCTACAACTCCTGCCAGTCCTCCTATACTCGCTATTCCTCCTTCCAGACCTGTTGTAAAAATATTCTTCATATTTTTATCTTTAAATCTTGAAATATTTAAAACATATGTAAGAAATGCTCCTACAAGCATTCCTAATACTGCCAGCATAGTTGAGTTTGCTACAAATCTACTTCCTAAAATAATTATAAGTACAAGAGATACAAGGGGAGTGAAAGATACACCCACTGAAGGAAGCTGATTTCTATCTTTTATTTCATAAAGCAGAGGATCTATATTTTCAGGATAAGTCCACTCTTCCCCTTTTTTTCTTGCCAGTCTTTCTGCATATCCCATGTATAAAATCGCCATTGTAAACATTGCTATTGAAGCCAGAATTCCAAATACAGGAGCAGCAGTCAGTGTTGTTCCCAGATATTGAGTTGGAATAACATTTGTTAAAGCTGTAGTTCCCGGAAGAGAAGTCATTGTATATGTTGCAGACCCTGTTATCAAACATGCCATTGTCAAATGTCTTGGAAAATTAGCTTCTTTGAATAGCAAAAACATAATAGGAGCTACAGCATAAACCACAACAAACAGGCTTACACCACCATATGTCAATACACTTATAATCAAAGTAGAAACTAAAAGCACTCTTTTCTTTCCAAACCAATCAATAAACTGATATCCTATGGAAGTTGCACAGCCTGAAATATCCATTAGTTTTGCATATAGTGCAGAACTACAGAACAGTAAGAAATAACTGAAATAAGCACTTGTATATCCATTCATATAGTACTGAGAGAATCCAGTCCAGATAGAAATTCTGCTTGTCAATATAACAACCAGTGAAGCAAGCAGTGTTAATGGCAGAGCTCCAAGTCCCCGATATGCTCCTATTACTAAAACTATAACTGCTAATATTAAACCTATTACAGATAATGTATCCATCTTTCCTCCTAGTTTTATTTTTTCTCTTGATAGTATTTATACTCAAATAATTTATCATTAAAATATTTTAGATTATCCATTGAGAGAGGAAGAAGTTTCTTCTCTATCTTAGTGACTATCTCAACAACAGTGTCATTAAATGGAGTATCAATATTGTATTTATCCCCTGTTGAACTTACATATCCATTTATCATGAGAACCTCTGTTTTCTTTTCTTTTTCTAAATCTTGCAGCATGCTTGCTTTAGCTGTGTACATATCTTTATACATTTCCAAGAACATTCTTTGATTAGTATCAAACATTTCCTGATCTTTTATGTCGCATGAATAAGGCAGCTGCTCATTTAAAAGAATAGGCATTTTATATCCTTCTGCTTCACAACATCTTTTTACTTCTCTTGCCAGATAACTCAGGCAGGCTCTTGATTTTTCATCCTGCAAAATTTCTCCAAAAGTAGCTCCACATGCAGCAGACATTCCACTCATACATGCATTGTTTATCAGTTTACCCCATCTTGATGCCATTAAAGTATCAGTTATTTTTGCTCTTCCCATATATCCAAGTATTTCTGCTGCATTATTTACCCTTTCTCCTATAGTACCATCTATAGCTCCTATTTCAAAAAGATGATCATTTTTTGTTATATCCTGTGTCAGCTCTGATACTCCCGGCTTCACAAAAGTAGCTCCCCACAAAACAGTTCCTCCTAATGTTCTCTCTTCTCCTACATATCCAGCTACAAAATGTTCAGGAACTCCATTTTGTAAAGTACATACAGTACTTTTTTCATTTAAGTGAGGAAGTAGATTTTTTAAAACTGTATCATTTACTGTCTGCTTTGTGAAAAGAAAAATTAAATCATATATCCCTTTCATCTCTTCTGGAGTAACAGCCTTTACTGGAACTATCATATCAACACTTCCAATAATATGAGCTCCATTTTTATTTAATACATCTACATGTTCTTTGTAACTGTCTATCAGCTCTACATCCAGACCATTCTTTGTCATATAAGCTCCCATAACAGTTCCCATTGCTCCACATCCTAAAATTCCTATCTTCATCTTTGACCTCCCTATTAATTTTCTTGCACTGTATAATAAAGCAATATTTATGCCAAATATAATAATTAAGTTTTTAATTTTTTTATGTTATAATTTTAAGTAATTTAGGAGGGGGATGTATAATGATACAAAGAGAACTTTTAGAAAATGCTCTGGATAATCTTCCTTATGGAATCTATATTGTTGATTCCCTTGGAAACTATATTTTTGTTAATACAGTCTATGTCAATATGGTTAAAATACCAAAAGAAAAACTTTTAGCCTACAATGTGTATAATTTGAAAAAGAATAAAGAGATTAATATCTGCATTACAGAAAAAGTCTGTAAATTGAAGAAAAGAATAGTGATGTTCCAAGATGTAGAAATAAAAGGACATGAACATTATAAGCAGATTGTAGCTTCCAGCCCTATTTTAGATATGAATGGGAATATAGCATGTGTAATTGCTCTTTGCATTCCTGTTGAAAATATAAATTATCTATATCAGGAGGCTATTCATAATGAAGTAAGATCCTTTATAAAATTGCCTTCTATTGAGTCTCAGGAGTTGAAGAGTATAATTGCTGAAAGTCCTGTCATGAAAAATATTATTAATCTGGCAGATACTTTAGCTCCTCTTGATACTACTGTAATGATTCTGGGAGAATCTGGAACTGGAAAAGAAGTTTTAGCTAAATATATTCATGAAAAAAGCCAGAGAGCTTCAAAAGAAATGATTATTATAAATTGTGCTTCTCTTCCTGAAAGCCTTCTGGAATCTGAATTGTTTGGTTATGAAAAAGGAGCTTTTACAGGTGCTTCTTCTCAGGGGAAAAAAGGATTGTTTGAGGCAGCTAATGACAGTACACTTTTTTTAGATGAAATTAATTCCTTGCCATTAGCTTTACAGGGAAAAATTTTAAGGGCCATTGAAACAAAAACAATAAGCAGAATTGGTTCTACTGTTACTAGAAAAGTCAATTTTAGATTGATTACTGCTGCCAATGAAGATTTGTTAAAAATGGTTCATGAAAAGAGATTCAGAGAAGATTTATATTATAGATTAAATATTGTTCCAATCTATCTTCCACCTTTATGTGAAAGAAAGGAAGATATTTTACCTTTAGTAGAACATTTTAGAGAATACTACTGCAATAGCTATAATAAAACTAAAATATTTTCTAAAAAAACTCTTAAAGCTATATTAAATTACAACTGGCCTGGAAATATCAGAGAACTTAGAAATTTTGTAGAAAGAAGTTTTATTATGATTACTGGAGAAGTGATTGAACTCTCAAACATAGATCCACTTTTATTTATAGAACAAACACCTCCTTTAGCTTTAAATTCTTCTAATGATCAATTTATATTTCAGGAGGAGACAGAAATTAAAGATCAATCTTTAAATGAATATTTAGAGGAATGTGAGAAGAAGTATATTCAATATGCTTTGGAGAAATATGGAAGTACTTATAAGGCAGCTGAATTTCTAAAAACAAGTCAAACTATGATTGCAAGAAAAAAGAAAAAATACAATCTTTAGAATAAGTTGTTTTTGACTTGTATCTAAGTTGGTTTTAAATTACAAGTTAAAATTGACTTGGTTGAAATTCATAAAGGGGGAAATATAATAGTGAAATATGAACATACAGATGAAAATGATAGAAACTTTCTTTTATTATGTGATGAACTTATACTTTTATTTGATCAAATAATTGGTGATAAAGAAAAAGACATAGATCAAAAAAGATTTACCAAAACTAATAATATTCAAGATGTTATTATTGCCTATGAAGATAATTTGCCGGCAGGGTGTGTAAGCTTTCGTAAATATGATGCTGAGAGTGCAGAAATGAAAAGACTTTATGTTAAAAAAATATATAGAAAAAAAGGAATAGCATATACATTGATAAAGATGATAGAGAAGTCTGCCAAAGATAAAGGATACAAATATATGGTTTTGGAAACTGGAGAAAGTCTGGAAAAAGCAATGTCTCTATATCAGAAAATGGGTTATACAATCATAGATAATTTAGGAACTTATGGTGGAATGGGAAGTTCATTGCTGATGAAAAAGAAACTATGACCTTTTATATTTGCAATTAACAAATTAGAAATGTAATTATTTGATATAGTATCTAAGAATTAAATTTCAACTGAACAGCAATGAAAGAATTATAATAAACTTTATTAAGAATAAAATAAGGGGGATTAAGAAAATAATGATAAATTCAGAAAAAGTATGGATTGGAAATATATATCGTCCGCCCAGTGAAGCCTACAGCATCATACTGCAAGTCACAATTGGGTGTTCTCATAATAAATGTACTTTTTGCAGTATGTATAAAAGTAAAAAGTTTTCTATAAAACCAATAGAAAAAATAAAAAGCGAAATAGAATATTTTAGAAAAAGGGTAAAGTATGCTGAGAGAATCTTTCTTGCTGATGGAGATGCTATGATAATTCCTACAGAAATGCTTTTGGAAATATTAGCATATATAAAGAAAGTATTTCCAGAGTGTAAAAGAATATCTTCTTATGCTACTCCTAAGTCTATAGAATTAAAAACAAATGATGAACTCAGAAAAATAAGAGAGAGTGGAATATCTCTACTATATATAGGACTGGAAAGCGGAGATGATAAAGTTCTGGAAAAGATAAATAAAGGGGTTTCTTCAGATGAACTTACTGCTTTATGTAAAAAAGCAAAAGAAGCAGGATTTTTTCTTTCAGTTACTTTCATAGCTGGAATATTAGGAAAAAAAGACTGGAAAGATCATGCTGTAAACACTGGGAAATTAATAAGCAGGATAGAACCAGATTATGTAGGAATCCTCAGTCTCATGCTGGAAGAAGGAACAGAAATATATACTGAATATCTTAAAGGAGAATTTCAAGAAGCAGAAGGAATTGATATATTAAAAGAAATAGAAAAAATGATAGAAAATATAAATGTAAAAGCCCCTGTTATCTTTAGGGCAAATCATGCTTCTAATTATCTGAACCTTGGAGGTACATTTCCACAGGATAAAGAGAGACTTATTTCTCAAATAAAGGATGCTTTAGATAGATATGATGTAAAAGATAAAAAATATAGAAGGCTTTAAATATTAGAAAATCAGATAATATTTTCTTAAAATTTATTACTTTTCTTTTAAAGAAGAATTATTCATCTAAAATATTTATAAAAAAATATACATATTTGGAATATATGATGAAAGATAAAAAAATATTAAATAAAAACAGAACTTGAAATAAAAAGTCAAGTTCTTTTTTTCGACCTGCTGATAAGCGAGTAAAATCAAGGGTGATAAATGATATACATATTATCAAAGAACAATATATATGGAAAATATTTGAATATAACACAAGATATAGTATAATAGATGAAGAACAATTACAAATATGGGAGGAAAGACACAATGCATAAAATAGAAGTAATTAAGAGGAATGGCTCTATTGTGACTTTTAACAAAGAAAAAATAGAAAAAGTTTTAGAAAAAATAGATAAGGAAGTAAAATTCATTGATAAAGTTACCATTAAACAAATGATGGATGACATTGTAATAAAAATTAATGGACATACAAGAATGTCAGTGGAAGCTATACAAGATATAGTTTTCTATACTTTATGTACTAATGGATTGTTTGAACAGGCTAAAGCTTTCCAAACATATAGGACACAAAGAGCAGAACAAAGATTAAAAGAAGCTAATGGTGTATTTAGACATATGACTGATATAGTAGATGTAGGAGATAGAGAGAACAGCAATAAAAACTCTATGCTTCCTTCAGTACAAAGAGATTTGATTGCTGGAGAATATTTCAGATATATACTTGAAAAGAATATAGATAAGGAATTATGGGCAGCTCATAGAAAAAAAACTATACACTGGCATGATTCAGATGTAGATACTAAGCTTACTAACTGTTGTCTGTTCAATATAGAGGACATGCTTAGAAATGGAACTAGAATAACTAATGCAGATGTTTGCCAGCCAAACTCTGTAGGAACAGCTATGAATATTGCTATGCAGATAATGGCAAGTATTTCAGCCAGTCAATATGGTGGAGTTTCTCTTCCAAACTTCAATGAAGTGTTTGCTGAATATGCAAAGAAAAACTTTAAGAAAAATTTCATGAGAGCTTATAATGATAAATTATCTACTGAAACAAATATCTCAAGGGTAACTGAAGAAGATATAGAGAAAGAGTTTGGAGAAATAAATTCAGGAAATGAAAAACTTGCTGCTGAAAAACATGTTGAATTTCAAATTGCTAAAGAAAGAACAGCAAAGGACATCTATGATGCCTGTCAATTATTTGAATATCAGACTAACAGTATATTAGGAAGTGCAAGTCAGACTCCATTCAGTACAATTACTTTTAATATTCCTACATCTTGGGAATCTGAGCATATAATATTATCTTATCTTAAAGTAAGACAAACAGGACTTGGAGAAAAGCATATACCAGCTATTTTCCCAAAACTTTCTTATATGGTGGTAGATGGCTACAACTTTAAAAAGGGAGATAAATATTTCTATATTACAGAAGAAGTGTCTAAATGTATAGCAAATACTTATTATCCTGATATTTTATTCTACTCTAAAGATGATTATGATGCAGGAAAATATTATGCTAGAATGGGATGTCGTAGCAGAGTAAATCATGAGTATCAAGTTGATGGACAATATCAGCACTATGGAAGATTTAACTATGGAGTGGCAACACTGAATGTACCTCAAATTGCTTTAGATGTATTAAAAGATGAACGTTATGGAGGAGCAGAGGGAAATAGACTGGAAAGATTCCTTGATATTCTTGAAAAAAGAAAAGATCTTATGAAAAAAGCTATACAAACAAGATTTGAAAATGTAAGACACCTTCAGGCTAAAAAAGCTCCTATTTTATTCCAGTATGGAGGAATAGCAAGATTAGAACCAGATGACAGCATTGAGGAATTATTAAAAACTGACAGAGCTTCTGTATCTTATGGATTCCTTGGATTAGATGACGCTGTAAGAATATTATCAGATGATAAGGAAAATATATCTACAGAAAAAGGTCATGAAATGGGTATTGCTATAATGGAAGCTATCAGAAAACAAGCTGATGAAATAAAAGTAGAAACAGGACTACCTGTATCTGTATATGGTACTCCTGCTGAAAGTTCAATAGCAACATTCTTCAGCAAAGATGTTGAGAACTATGGAGATATAATGCCAGAATGGTTGAGAGAAAGAGAGTACTATACAAACTCATTCCATTTCTCATCTGAACTGCCAATAGATTCTTTTGATAAAATAGATGTAGAAGCACCATTTATTAAATACTGCAATGGTGGAAATATTATGTATGTAGAAAATGGTGGAAAAACATATAATAATGAAGCTATAATAGAACTTATTCAATATGCTCATGATGCAGGTATAGAGTACTTTGCAGTAAATACTATTTCAGATGTATGCTATGAATGTGGATATACAGGAGAAATATCATATAATGAAAAAACTGCAAGCTATAAGTGTCCTCATTGTGGAAATGAAGATGGAATGAAAATGAAAATCCAAAGACGTTGCTGCGGATATATTTCAAATTACAATATAACTCATGCTCTGGAAGGAAGAATGAAAGAAATTAAAAACAGAGCTATACACGTGAAGTAATATGAGGATAATATCAATAGTAAATAACGATCCTATAAATAGTATGACTGGATATACAATGACTCTATATTTTGCTGGATGTTCTCATAAATGTCCTGGATGTTTTTCAATGAATACATGGGATTATAACGCAGGAAAAGAATATTCAATGGATGAAATAAAAGATATCATATTAAAATCAAGATGGAAAAATGTAACATTTTTAGGTGGAGATCCCCTATATTATGAAAACAGAGATGAAGTAATAGAGCTTATACACTTTATAAAAGAAAATACTGATAAAAATGTTTATCTATGGACAGGGTATTTAAAAGAAGAAGTAGAAAAATGGATAGATACTTCCCTTATAGACTACCTTATAGATGGAAAATTTGAAATAGACAAAAAAGATTTAAGGCTGAAACTAAGAGGTTCATCAAATCAAAGAGTATTTCACAATGGAAAACTTATAAATATTTAAATAATAATTAAGAGTGGCTTAATAAAAAATAGGTCACTCTTTTTTTGTTGCTGAAATTTTGAAAAAATTTAATGAAATCTAAGTTATATAACTAGGTTCAAAGGAAAGAATACTATTTTTACAAAAAAGAACTTAATAATAAATACTATTGTATTTTTAATGAGTACAGTTTAAAAAATATATGATTTTTATAAAAAAAATATTAGAAGTGGTATGGTTGAAATTAATCTTTTTTTTATTTGAATTGAACGTATTAAATGGAAGTTTTATAAAAATATAAAAAAATTAAAATCATATTAAAAAGACAAATATAAAACAAACAAACTATCTAAAAAGTACCGAGAAAAGAATAGAAATGAAACTAAGAAATTATGAATTGTTTAAATGAAACATGAAATTTGACTGGTATGATATATTATTGCTATAATTAAAACTAAATAGAATTTAAAAATACAAAATATTTAAAATAAAACAAAAAGAGGTGGAATATGTCTAAAAGTATTTTTGAACAAACAAACAGAACGATTCTGTTTGAAGAGATCAACAGTGAAAAACTGGATTTATTGACTCTTGTGGGAAGCAGCAACAACATAACAAGTTTAGATGATGAAAAAATAAGGGAAATCCATGAACATCTTCTAATAAGAAATTTCAGTGAATTTTTAACAAAATTTGAACCTAAGGTATACAGCTTCTTCAATGCTGCTACTCAAAAGGTAAAATACAGTCTGGAAAAACCAAATGGAATTCCAGATAACTGCATAACTGAGATACCAATAAATATGGAAAATACATTTTTTAAAATGTTAATAACATTATTGGACAGTAAAAAAATTAATGGGAGTAAGAATGTAGACTTTAATTTTAAAGAGATTTTAAATATGCTTTCTCCTAAAAAAGTGATGGATGATATCAAGCAGCTGAGAAAAGAGATAGCTTATCTTCATGACAAGTATGAATCTTTAGAAGAAGAAGACCCTACAAAACTTGAATATGCAGATAAACTAAATATAGCCTTTTCAAAAGCAGGGGAAAGTTACAACAATATTCTTGGGATGCTGCCTCTTGCAATAGAAGATATAAAAACAAGAGTATTGATTGGACAAAGTGAAAATGGTGGAAAAGCAGAAGAGATAAAAATAGGAATGCTTACAATGGATGAGCATGGAGAGCTTAAAATCATTGAGGAAAAATCGAAAAAAAGTACAGCTCTTACAGTGGCATCTAATCAACATAATCAACTTTTAGCACAATACTTTGAAGATGATTTCGAAGAGGTAAACGAAGAGCCGAATGATTATGTAAAAAATCTGGTAGTGAGAACTTTTGTTCCTCTTCCAACAGTAATAGAAGAAATAGATGTAGAGAGAGAAGTTAAAAACTACAATCAATATCTAACTTTCTACAAAGAAGCACAGGAAGATTTTATAAAGACTATAAAACCTCTTATGGAAAAACTTTTGGGAGTAAAAGTATTCTTTGAACAGTATGATAAAGATCTTAATGGAATGAAGCCTTCTTTATTAGTAGTAAACAATAAGATTGAAATGCTTTTAAAAGGTGAAAACAAACAGGCATTAGAACTATACTTAAATACTGTAAACCAGAAAAATGATTTTGAAAATACTATTTGGTATGGAATTATTCCAAGTATAAATCTTGATGAAGTGGATAATGCTAAGAATATCAGACAGAGATTTAAAGGAACAACTAAAGTACAGAAAAAGAGCGTCAATACAAATGAAAATCTTCAAGTGCTTATGTCTATCCTTGCTAAATACAAAGTTGCAAGTTTCTTCAGTGTAATAGGAACAGATGAAACTACATTCAATAATCTGGCAACTACTGGAATAGGTAAGTATGTAGAGAAAACTAAAAACCTTCAGTACAGAGACTTCTCTCAATTCCTTATCCCATGTGTACCTAACTTTACTATAATACCAAAAGAAAAATCAAGTGTTATATTGGATTACAAGCTGAAAGCAGAGGAATCTAATCTGGCAGAATTTGATAAAAATGAATTAGTTAAGTTCTGGATAGAGGGAGTATATATAGAAAGTTCTTATGTAGCAGCAGGAATAACAGCAGCTCAGCAATGTCCGGAATATCTAAGAAAAAGATTTAAGAAAACAGATTTGAGAGAACCGGGAGTAAGAATCAATATAGAAGAAAAAGACAATAGCTTTAAAATAGTAACAAGTATGTCTAAAGAGATAACTGGTTATACTATTGCAACTAAAGACAGCATCAACAGAAACAATTTTGGATTTATATTCTCTTCAGACAATGTTCAGCATGGAGGAAAGCTTATAAACAACATAACAGTATATAAAGCAAGAACTTTGGCTACTAATGAAGACGGGGTATTTGAACCTATGTATAAAACAGTGGCAACTACATATATAGAAAGAGTTTTGAGATTTATCACAACAGATTTCAAAGAGGATAAAATTAAAGATTTCTTTAGTAATAAACCAACAAGTCAGAAAAATAAATGGCTTTCTAATCAGGATTGTGTAAACTCTATACTTCAGCCAGGAGATGATATATCTGTAAATATAGAGGGAGACAACTGTCATCTTCATATTAACTTTAACGGAGATGTAAAAAATCTTACACTTGAAATAACTAAAAATTAGGGGAACCTAATCTAAAATAAAAAGGAGATGATTTTATATGGGATTCAATCTAAAAATCAAAGGGAAAAATGAGGAGATTACTTTAGGAATGGACAATATCACTACAGTGAAATACATTTCTGATACTCCAGATGATTCAAACGCAAGAGCTAGTGACTTAGGGGTTATATTAGAAGTAAATGGAAAAATAATAACTCCTGTAAATGGGGAAGAAGCAGATGATACTAAAAAAATGGCTAAATGGTCATTAATACCTGCTGAAAGCTCAGATGCTTACAGAGAACTTACATTAGAAGTTATCTCAGGAAGCGTAGTAGTTAGAAAGATAGATCTTCCTAATGCTTTCATCCTTGATTATACTGAGGACTATAATGACAAAGGTGGAGTAGGAGAATTTAAAGCTGTCTTCAAACAAAAGAAAGAAAAAATCGAAACTGTAACTATTGAAGGTGGTTACGCAGCTGAAGAATAGTATCAGCTATATTGCAGTTGGAGGAAATCTTTTTCTCCAACTCTTTATTCTTCCAATTAATGAGAATTAGTTGGAAGAATAAAGAGAACATGAAATCAAGGGGGAAGAATCTTGGTAACAATAGAAAACAGAATTCCTATATTCAGGCGAGGGAACATACTCGATAAGGAAGTTTTAGACAATATGAAGGAAACTCCATATGAATACTATTCATTGTCATATAATGAGTATTCCAATGGGGTTATTTGTGGTATTGAGACTTATGCAGAAGATGAGTTTCTATATATTACAGCTGGAATTATAAAATATAATAATTTTTACTATAAGATAAAGGAAAAATTAAAAATAGAGATACCAATAGAGGATGGAGACTATATTCTAAAAGTAAAATTTCTTCCTCCTGTGGAAGTGGAGAAAGGAAAATATGAAAAATACTCTATAGAAATATTTTTTTCTATTGATGGAAAATGCCAAAATAATGAAATGGAATTGGTGAGGATAAAACGGAGAGAAGGGGCAGAAATAAGAAATCCTTCTGCTTTCGTAGGAATAGACAAAGAATATAATATTGTGAATGAGATACATAAATTTAAAAGTACAGCCTCTGGGGTATCTTTTCCAAGTAAACTTTTAAAAATATATGCAGGAAGAATATTTGATGAAAAAGAAATGGAAAGCTTAGATGAAGTTTTTTGCAGTACAGCATTGAATGGTTCAGTATCAAGAGAGCTGCTGAATGCATATATCAAAAGAAGAATAAGAGAAGAGTGCCATCAAGCAGACAATCAAAAGATATATGAATATCTTAAACAAATATATAACAGTATGAAAGGGAATAGATTTGTAAGAGGAAGCAATGTTAAAAAGAAAAATCTAATGATGGTGGAGTGATGAAATGAAAAGCTTGTATGAAATACTTGGGGTAAATAGCGATTCTGGAAAAGATGAGATAAAAAAGAAATACAGAGAACTGGCTAAAAAGTATCATCCAGACCGAATGATAAATGCATCAGAAAAAGAAAAAGTAGAAGCTGAAAAAAAGTTCAGAGAAATAAATGATGCATATACTATTCTTAGCGATGATGAAAAAAGAAATGAATATGACAAAATGGCAGAGTCAAAAAATGGATATGGAAAAAATAAGAAAAGCAGGGCAAAAACTGAAAGAGAAGATTATGGAGATATTTATGAAAAATTCACTAAAGAAGGAATGAACAGCATGTTTGGTAAATTTTTCGATCCAGAGAAAAAATCATCAGAAAAAGGGGATAGTAAAATGAAGGAACAAACAAACAATATGTTTGAATCTTTTTTTTCATTTAATGGGAGGAAGAAAAAATGAGATTTTTAAAAAATTGGAAGCTGAGAAGAGAAATCAAAAAATATCAGAAAAAAGAGATGAGAAAAAGCGAAATAAAAGAAAGAAAAGTAAATTATATCTTTTGGGGAATAGTATTGATAGCTTCATTCGCACTGGTTTATTATTTTCATTTCTCAAAGGAGATACTGATAATAATATCAATGATGATAATGGGATTTGTCATAGCTGATCTTTTCTACTACAGCTGGAAATTAAAAAGAGATTTGATTATGTATGAAAAATCACAGTTTGTAAGAGATTCAAGAATAGTAAAAAGTATAGAGGACAAGAGGGAGCAGACAAGAAATAATATAACTCATGTGATACTAAAAAATGAAGAGGGATATGATATAAAAACATGGCCGGTAGGAAAAGCCAACTCTTTAATAATAGGTAAAAGTGCAAGAATGAGAGTGGATATAAATCTTGGTGAGACAGCATATTCTTCATTGATAAGCAAAAGACATGCAATATTGAACAAAAGCGACAGTGGATGGTTTGTGGAAGATTTAGGGTCAGTCAATGGTACAGGAATACAAAGATATGCAGACAACAGAAAGATAAAAATAGGAAATGCACCAGTAAAAATACAGAGTGGGGATATTATATATATTTCAACAGTGGCTTTATTGGTAAAATAACATAAAATTATTCATAGTAAAAAATAAAAATAATATGATAAATAACATAATAAAAAATCGGAGGAAAGAAATTATGATGAAACTGGAAAGATGTGAAAACGGACACGTGTATAATGCGGCGAGATATAAGGAATGCCCATACTGCAACAATACTGACAGACTGGAAGATATAGCAGTAAGAGAAGAGATACCAATGGATCAGGTAGATATTGAAGATGACAAAACAGTAGCTTACTGGGCAAATGAACTGGCAGTAGATCCAGTAGTAGGATGGCTGGTATGTTTTAATGGTTATGAAAAAGGAAAGGATTTTAAACTTAAATCAGAGAAAAACTTTATAGGAAGAGCTCCTGAAATGGATATATGTCTGGAGGGAGACAATAATATATCAAGAAAAAACCATGCAATAATAGCATACAATCCTAAGAATAGAGAATTTGTAATAACTCCCGGAGATGGAAATGGAATCGTTTATGTACAGGGAGAGGCAGTATATGCACCAATGAAACTTTCTTCATTTGATGTAATAGAAATGGGAACTTCTAAATTTGTATTTGTTGCATTATGTGGAGAAGAATTTGATTGGAAAATAGATAAAGAGTAGGGGAAAAATATGAATAATATTCTAAGAGATGCAAAAAGGGTAAAAACCAATGTAAATAGAGCTAAATCTCTTGTCCCAGTAGGAAAAGAAAAAGACGGCGGGGAAAAAAGTCCTGAAATTGCAATCAGTGGAAGAAAAGCTGAAAGTAAATTTATAACTTCTTTTGTTTCAAGAATAGGAAAGCAGCCAGTGAACTGCGACTACTTTGCATATTCAGAACTGAATGATTTCGGCTGCTGGATAGTGGCAGATGGATTCGATGAGGAAAGAGGAGGAGAGGAAGCAGCTAAAATAGTATCAGAAGACATAATAGCTCAGTTTCTTTCTAAACCTAAATTTTCAAGAAGATATTTAAAAAAGCTCATTACAAAGGCCCATAAGAAATTAGAAGAAATAAGAGAGAGAAGCAGGGAAAAGAGAGCTATGAGTGCTTCAATAGTAATTTTTCTTACTGATTACACCTCTATGATATATGGAGCTGTGGGAAATGCAAGGCTGTATCTCATAAGAGATGATATAGTCAGAGAAAAATCAAGAGATGACTCTATAGCTCATTTAGTATATGAAGCAAATCAACTGGACTACAAAGAGATAAGATTTCACAGTCAAAGAAACAAACTGACTCAAAATATGGGAGAACCAGATGGAATCAGTCCAGAAATCTCAAAGAAGATTCAGCTATATGATGGGGATAGAATACTCCTTATGTCACATGGAGCATGGGAAAATTTAGATGAATCTGAAATAGAAGTTGAACTTTCAAAAACTGACAGTGTTGGAAAATGGATAGGTTCTTTAGAGGATAGAATAAAAGAAAACAGCAGCAATAATGTTCCTAACTATACTTTAGCAGGAATATTTATCAATGAGGTTTCTCCATCTGGAAAGAAAAAATTCAAATTTAATTATGTGAAGTATCTCATTATTCTTCTTATCATTCTTGTAATAGGATTCCTGTTATATAGAGGATACAGCTTGAAGAGAACAAGAGATATAACATATGAAAGAGCGTATACTTATGAGGAAGAGGGATTGAAAGCAGTAGCAGAAGGAGATTTTGAACAAGCATTGACTTCTTTTGAGTTGAGTAAAAATGAATATAATGCCCTTGAAATAAGTCCTAAAGATGCAAATATCGTCTATAGAACAATCTTCTCTCCTAAGATAACAAATATAAATCTTGGAAAACAAATACTGCTGGTAGATAAGAAAATCGAGCAGATAGGATTCCTCCAAGGTATACTTGAAGATTTAAATGAGGGAGATAAACTCTATAACAATAACAACTTCCTTGAAGCAGAGGAAAAATATAAGGAAGGAAAAGCAAAGATACCTCAGCTTAAAGATTTGAAATATAACAAAATAGATGACATATCTAAAAAACTTGATGAGTCAATAATGGCCAGCAAGGCTCTAGCTGTAGCATATGATATGAAAACTGAAGCAGATATGATGGTGCAGGATAATGATGTAGAGGGAGCAATCAGAAATTATCTGGAAGCTAAAATCATATTCCTGAAATACAGCAAAATAGATCTTCTGGCAGAGGTAACTGAAAAAGCTGAACGTCTGGCAAAAGTGAGAAACAGAAAATATGATACAGCACTTATGTATGAGAAAAGAGCTTATGAAATGGAAGCGACAGATATAAATGGAGCAATAGTATATCTGGAGATGGCCAAAGGGATATACAGCGAATTAAGAGATGAGGCAAGAAGAATAGAAACAACTGAAAAAATATTGAGATTAGATGAAATGAGAAAAACATTGGTACAGGAAAGCAGAGCATATTTAAATGAAGCAAAAGCTTATGCAGACAGTGGAGAGTATGAGAGAGCATTATCTATAATCAAAAAATCACAGGATATTTCAGTACAGCTGAAGGATAATCAAAAAATGGCAGATGCTATGCAGACAGAAGCTGATCTTTTCTTCAAAAATGAAAAATATCAGTTGTCATACGAGAAGTATCAGGAAGCTTATGGAATAGCTGCTGACACAAATAATGCAGTACAGCAGGAATATTTAAAAGGTAAAATAGATACTATGAAGAATATGCTTGAAACTAAAAAATTAGAAACTAGCGGAGATACACTTTTCAGCAATAAGAAATATAAAGAAGCTAGAAAAGTATATAAAGAAGTTATAGAAAAATATAAACCTCTTGAAGGAAATAAATACTTTGAGAAAGAAAACTATGACAAACTTATGGAAGCAGTAGTTAAAAAGGAGAAAGAGGCTTGGAAAGAAAGCAACTGGATTCCGTTCTTCTAAGAGAGGGAGAACAGTTTATCACTTATCTTATTACAGATGAAAAGGGAGAAAAGGGCATATTAAAACTTATAAATCCTGAATATTTAAAATATGATGAGAGATACGAGAAAGTAAAAGAGCAGTTTCAATTTGAAAAACAGTTATTAAATCTTCTAAAGATAGAAGGGATACCCAAATATATAGATGGTGGAGAAAATTTTCTCCACTTGTCTTATATCTCTGGTGAAAATCTGAAGAAATATGTAAAAATGAAAGAATTAACTTTAGATGAGATAGAAAATATAATATGCAGTATTGGGGAAATAGTAAAAAAACTTCACAGGTATAGAGTAATACATTGTGATATAAAGCCTGAAAATATAATTTATGATGGAGAAAAGATATCTCTCATAGATTTCGGCTCAGGAGCATTTCAAGGAGAAGAGAGCATATACATACAGGGAAGCAAGGGGTTCTCTGCTCCTGAAATATATATAAAGGGAATGAAAAGAGATATTGAAGATGACACTTACAGTATAGCAGCAGTCTATCAGTGGCTGCTCAATGAAAAAGGATGTATTGATAATATAAAAGATAATGAAATATTTAAAATCGGACTAGCTGATAAGAGAGAAAAGAGATTCAAAAGCACAGATGAATTGATAGGTGCTATTAAAAAAATCAGGAGAGAATGATGAAACAGTACTATATATATGACGAATTGAAAAGAAAGACATATTATGATCTGCATAAAATATGTGTAGATGAAAAACTAATAGAAGGATTCAGAGAGAATCTAAACAGAAGCGAACTTATAAACATAATTCTAAAATATAGGAGCAGAGAAAAAGTCTATGGAATAGACTCGTATAAAGAAAATGGAATAGAAAGACTTCAGGAGCTTTTTGATACAAGGCTGGGATTTAAGCTGAATGATTCAAACAGTATTAAGATACCTCACAAAGTAGTGATATATAAGGATATGCCTCTTACTGATGAGGATGACTATAAAATCACTATTCCAGAACATATTTCAGATAATAATATTTTTTTGATGAATGGGAACAGTTATTTATGCGGAATTTTTCAGCTTTCAAGAAACAAGAGTGAAAGAAACTCTTTCTTTATAAGAAGTGATGAAAAACTATTGAGATTAGAAAACTTAAAGAATCAAAACTACTCTCTGATTTTTTTCAATAGAAGTGACGAGAAATTTTTATTCAACGCTTACTATAAAGAAAAAAACGAGGGCAGTATGCCTATGTCTTTAAATTACTATCAGATACCGCTGGATAGTTTCCATTTTTTAGATTTAGAAGTTACAGACACGCCATTGTGTATAGACTTTGGAACTGCTAATACAACAGCTGGAGTATATCTTGATAAGTACTACATTAAAAATCTTCCTCAGCATAAAATACTCAGCGGGCATATGTTCCTGGATAAAATAAACTATGTAAAATTTCCTAAGAATGAGGAAGAATATGCAAATGTCATTCCAACAGTAGTGTATGTGAAGAACTGCTTTGATGAAGAGAATATAAGATATGCTTTTGGATATGAAGTTGAAGAGAAGCTGAAAAACAGCAACTACAATCTTAAAGGGAGTGTATTCTATGGAATAAAAAACTGGGTAAAGTCCATAGATGAAAAAGAAAGAATAGTTGATGAAAATGGAGATGTAAGATATATAGAGAGAAAGAAAATCATCAAGGCATATATAGACTATGTTGTAGACAGAGCAGAATCTCTTTTTAAATGCAGATTTAGAAATATTCATATAACTACACCAGTAAAATTGAAAAGTGAGTTTCTGAATATGTTTAAGGAGATACTTCCTGATTACAAGATAATAGAAAAGAATGCTCTGGATGAGGGAGTAGCTGTACTCTACAATTCAATCGAAAGAATAATAGGAAAGGGAAGATTTGAGAATAATGAGGAATATAAAGCCCTTATCATAGACTGTGGTGGAGGAACTACCGACCTTGCTTCATGTGTATTTAAAATAAATTCTGAAGAGATAAACTATGATATAGATATTAAAACAACCTTTGAAAACAGTGAAGAGAGTTTTGGTGGAAATAATATAACTTACAGAATAATGCAGTATCTGAAAATACTTCTTTCTCAATACTACACTAACAAGAAGAGTACTGTAGGAATAAATGACCTTATCACTAATATCAGTGAGCTTATATATAGAGATGTAGATGAAAAGGGTGTCAAAAGAATATATGAAGTTTTAGAAGAGGAATATGAAAAAGCTGAGAAGATTATTCCTACAAAATTTGGTGAATTTGAAAATAAAGCCAGTGATGTATACTCAAAAGTAAAAAATAACTTTTTCTTTATGTGGGAAATAGCAGAACTTCTCAAGAGGGAGCTTTTTAAAAAGAGTACCATAATAAGAACAAAATTCGACAGTGTAAGATATGAAAATAGTGATCTGGCATCTACATATCTTCCAAGCTGGAATCTAAATGTATATGATGGAGAGTATATCAGAAATATAACTACATTTCCTAATATCATAATTAATAAAAGTGAGATAGTTAAATTGATAAAAGGGGATATATATGAAATATTCAGAAGATTTCTTACATCATATTATGAAACTGGAATAATATTTGATTATTCACTGATTAAATTGAGCGGACAGACTTGTAAGGTAAATCTATTCAATGACATATTGAAAGAGTTCGTTCCTGGAAAGATGATAGACTTCAGAAGAAATATGGAGGAAGATGAACAGCAGCTGAAAATAAGCTGTCTAGATGGAGCTATAAGATATCTTAATTCAAGTAAGATCGGAAATATAAAAGTATCTGTAAAGAATGATATTCCAATAGTGCCATATTCACTTCATGGAACAAAATATACAGGTGAAGAGATAGAAATATTGAGAACAGGGGAACAGGCAGGATCAAGTTCTGGATATATCAAAAAGATATCTTCTACTGAGATACTTCCTCTGCATCTGAAGAATAAGGAACAAGAGATAAAAAAATATTTCACATATATAAATAAACCAGAAGATTATAAAGAGATAGATGAACAGGAAGTTCTTGAAATGCTGGATGACCACTTTGAGCAAGGGGAGCTGGACAGCATATTGAATGGAGAAACTAAGTTTTTTGCCTATACAGATGCTAATTTCTGGGGATTTTATGTAACAGGAGTAAAAAGGGAGAACAACCAGACATACATAGGGAAAAGAAAATATTTTTCTTTTGAAGAGGATATAACTACTATAAGTTTCTTTGATGGAAGACATTAATATTAATATAAGGGAGGAGATTTTATGAGAGCTTCAATAAAGATAGGAGAAAAGATAAAAGGCAAACATAATTTTCAAGGTGAAGATGGGAAAATTGAAACTGTAATAGATGCAGGAGATTTAATAGAGTTATCAGAAAAAGAAATAATAAGTATTCAGCTTAATAGTATAAAAATTGGAAAAGATTCAAAAAATAATAGTTTTGATAATTCAATAGTGAATATTGGAAAAGAATTTGTGCAAAGTGGAGGTTATGCTACTCCAATGACATTAGTAAAAGAAGAAATGGGATTTGCTATTACAGTCAAAGGAAGAATAATACCAGCAGCTGATGAAATGACTTTGTTAGGAATATTTAGTAATACTGGAAATGTAACTGGAATAATTCCTTCAAGTACTTCAGAGTACAAAAGTTATGAAGATGGTTTGAAAGCTAAATGGAAGTTTAAAGATGTTTTTCAGGGAATAGAAATGATGGGAGCAATCAAAAAAGATGCACAAAACTGGAAAAAACTTGATTTAGGAAAAAGTGCTGAAAATTGTAATAAATTAAAAGAATGGGCTCTTACATATAAAAAGACAGAGAATTTAGATCCGCCAAATTATGTGGGAGAAGAGGAGGAATTCAAAGATTATAAAGATGTAAAAGTAGAAATAGTGCTTTCTGAAGTTCAAAATCTTACATATGAAATTCCAAGTATGTATATTGACAGCTATAGTGAAAGTTTTGATATAGAAAGAGGAGAGGGAACATATACCTTTACTTTAAAAGAAAAATATAATAGAGGAATAAACGATGTAACAATGTCAGTAAAAAAAGAATACTTTGGAGATAAGGTGACTAATGGCATAGGAAATTTAATAGGAAAAATAAAAAATAAAAATATAGAAAATGAAGATAATTAAAGGAGGCTTTAGTGAAAAAGACAATAACTATAATTCTATTGCTAATAATTCAAACAGCAACATATTCATTTGAAGATAACTATATATTTAATGCAGAAAGAATAAAAAAAGTATTTTCTGAATGGGAAATTGAAAGAGAGAGAAATGATAAAAATTATTTTATGAGATTATATAATAAAGAAGATGATATTTTTATAGATATATCAAATTATGAAAAAGGAGATAATCCAGAAATTGCTGAAAAGAGATTTCATAAATCTTCATTAAATGGAGATTTTAAATTTGATGGAAACAATCATTTAAGTATTAAATATTTAGGAGTCGCTTCAAAAGAATTTACAAAGTATACTGAGACTGAAATTAAGAAAAAAGAAAGCTTTTTCTTTGAAAAAGTGAAATTTTCAATAGTTTATACTGGAACAGAAGAAGAGTATGAAAAAACATTAGAATTAGTAAAAGAGGCAATAGACCCTTCAACGAAAGTAAAGGAAAGACCAAAAAAAGTTTTTAAAAAACCAACAGAAATAGATCAAATATTTAATGTGAAAAAATTAAAAAGAGAATTTGATAATACTCATAAGTTTGTACAAATAGAAAGTGGAAAAAATAATGATAAAACAGCTTCATATGTAATGATATTTTTGGATGAAGAGAAAGCTGGATTAAGAAGACAGATAATAATAGAAGATAATGATAATTTTAGTAAGAAAGTAATAACAAGAAGAAGAGACTACAATTTAAGACACACTAAAGATATACAAGGATATAAATATATAGGTGAAGATAAAAAATCAGAAAAATATTTTGGAGTATCTTCAAGAGAATATCAAAATACATATTTTAAAGATGAAAAACTATTTGATGTAGTAGTGATGGCAAATGTTATAGTAACAAATCAATATGAATTGCTAATAATAAACTATATACCAGAAGGGCAGAAAGAATTTGCAGATAAACAGTATGAAGAGTATTTAAAAATATTAAATTCATGTTTAAGAAAATAAAAGAAAGCTGCATAGAAGAAAATAAAAATTTTCTATGCAGCAAACTTTTAAAATTATAAAAGTTTTTTAGTTAGTTATAGAAAATTTTTATAATTTTGAAAATGAGAACAAAATAGAGGTGGAAAGATGAAACACATAAAAAAGATTATAGAAAATGAACTTAAAAATTTGATTGAAGATGACAGAATGCTTTTCAGAAAAACATCTTTAAAAACTTTTGAATTTCTAGTTAGTGATTTAGAAAAAAGAATAGAAGATTTTGAAAGTAAAATATTGGATTCAGCTATATCTCAAGAAAGTACCATAAGCATTATAAATATGATAGTTCCAAAAAATGATTTTTATCTATATGAAGAAAATTTTTCACCTATTATACTTTCAGATGTAATAGAAAGGCCATTGATAGAAATTTTAAATAGTGAAGATAAAGTCTATAAAAAAATAATATTAGATATAGACCGAGAAAATATTGAGACAATTTCTAATTTAACTTTTGATGGTGTTGGGAAATTAAATGGGATAGAGTACACTTTTACTTTCAAATTGGAGAAAGATGACAGCTATAATAGAAAAATAAAAGAAATATATGATGTATTTGGATTAAATGGCTTGAAATGGAGAACTTTAAATACTCCATATCTATATAAAGCTTTTAAAGTCATAATAGTTGAATTTAAAGAAGAGTTATTGGAAGAATTAAAAAAGACAGATGAAGTTTTAAATATAGATATCGATAAAAAAGGTTTTGAAAAAAATTGGGTAGAAGATTATCTTATATTATGGAATGTTATCCATATAAACATGCTTGGGAATGGGGAAATAAATCCAACTAAAGATAGAATACATTATGAACATACTCTATTTTTTAATAATAATAACAATGTATATTTATGTCCTGATAAAGAAATTTATATTTATTACATACAAAGAATATTGAATGGTTTTAGGATAATAACAGATGAAAATAGAGAAATGAAATGGGAGTTTATAAAGATTGCTGAAGCAGATGAAAAAGTCTATGAAAAGAAACTAAACTATCCTGTGTTTTCCAATAGAATAAATCCTTCTTTTATCAATAAAATAAAAATGGAAAATGATATAAGATTAAGAAATTTAGGAGAGATAAAAAGAATTGTAAATAGTTTTGATGATATTACTAAAAGGATGGAGCTGGTAAGGGTTGAAATAACAGATGAAGAAAAAAGATATATATCAACTAATGATTCTAACCCATTTGTAATAGATGAATTTAAATTAAAAGGAAAAAATTCAAATATGTATTTCTATTTTAAAATTATAAAGAAAGATTTCTATATCAAAGAAATACTTGATTTTATAATCTCGGAATTACAGTTATATTTTCCTGAATATGATTGTAAAGGAGTATTGGTATAATGGAGAATCAATATAATTTTTTATGGTATCCTTTAACAAGTTTTATTGAAAAAAATAATGAAAATATAAATTTTGAAATATCAGAGATAATCTCGCCTTATATAGAAGTAAATATGACTAATATAAATAATATTCAAAATGAAATAGAAACCAGTGATGTGAAAGTTGAAATAAATCCTTTTATAAGATTTAATGATATTTTTCAAATAATAACCTATCCTGATTTTGAAGAAATGGAAATAGAGTTAAAAAAATCATTGGTTAATATATTATTTCATTTATTAGGAGAAATGGACTTATATTTAGGGCAAAATAAAAAAGATATTATAGTAAAAGAAATACGTAAAGATATAGAAAAAGGATGCTTTGGGAAAGATAGTACAAAACTTTTCAAATTATTTAAAGAGTATGAAAAACATATAGTTGTAGATATTCTTTATGATATGTATTGCCATCTTAATATGATAGAAGCTTTTAAAAAATCTATAAAGAAAATATTTAAAGATTCTATAATATATGACAATCTTTCTTCAGATACCAATCTTGTGATTTACTTAAACTATATAAAGACAGATGAAAATATAAAGAAAGTTGAGTTTCTCAAAGAAATATTCTTACCAATAGGATTAGAATTAGATTTATTTTGGGAATATCATTTCGGTGTTATAGGTGTGGAAATAACTATGAAAATAGGAGAAATAGCAGTATTTTAAATTTAGGAGGAGATGTAAATGGGAGCAGGCCTTGTATTGATAGCAGTAGGTGTATGGCTGATGATGAAAAAATCAAAAATAGAAGCAGAAATATATAAAGGAACTATTGTTGGATTAACAAAGTTTAATAAATATTATATAGTGAGATTTGAATGTGATGGAGAAATGGTAGAGGCTAAAACAATAGAAGGAGGATTATTAAATTCTGAAGATAAAGTAGGGGAAGAAATAGAGATAGAATACAATAAGGAACAGCCAGAAGTCTGTTCTATAAAAGGAGCAAATAGAGGATATATCCTTATTATTGCAGGAATTATTTTTATTCTTATTAGGGCGATGTAGCTATGAAAAAAGAGATAAAATATTTTCTAGTGGCACTAACATTATTATTCATATCATGTGGACAGAAAGCAACAACATACGAAGCAAAAGAAGTATTATCAAAACATTTGATAGAAAGATATGGAGAAGAATTTGAAATAGGATATATGGGAAGAAGATCAGATGAAAAAGAAATGTGGTATGAAGCAGAAATATATCCAAGTAAATATGTGGGAACAATAAAAGAAAGAGATAAATACTATAGAGAATCAGGAACAGTAAATGTAGAAAAAGGAATATTTGGAGAAAAATTAGGAAAAGCAGGGGATACTTATGGAATAGTAAAAGTAAATGAATCAGCAGAAGAATTTTATGGAAAGAAACTGAAAGAATTATTTGGGAATAATGTATTACAAGTATATGATATATGGTTTAATAGAATATTAGAGGACTACAGCTTTGAAAATATAATTAAAGTAAGTGATGAAGAAAGAACAGCCTTAATTATAAAGGGAGGAATCTACATATTTGGAAGAGTAGAAAATGATGAAGAGAGGGAATGGTATAGGAAACAAATTTACGAATTTATTCAGTTTATGAAGGAGACAGGAACTTTTGAATATGTAGCTTTATGGATAGTGGTTGCTGATGAAAGAGTATTAAGTAATGAATTTATAGCAAATAATAAAGATAAAGAAAAATTAGTTGAAATGTATAGTAAGAAAGATAAAGAATTTAGAGAACAAAGAGCAAAAATTATGAAAAAATATACTAAAAGTTATTATGAAACATCAGAAGAAAATATAAAAAAAAGAGTAAATGGAATATTAAAAAGTCAACTATATGACACTAATGGAAATGCTATAGGATTTGCAAGATTAACTTATTATAATGAATTGTTAGTTACACCAATTTATTCTCCAAAACAAATTAGAACTAATAATTGGAATGATAAAATAAAAGAATATAACATAGGAAAAGATGTTGAATTTACAGAAGAATTTTATTAAAAAAGGAGACAAATATGAAAATAACAGATAAAGAGTTATTAGCAATATGTAATCTAAGTAATCTAAGAATGGAATTTGCAGATATAGCTTCAAAAAGAGATAGAGAAGGAAAAATCCTTTCAAATCATACAATTTATTTAAACTTAAAAAATTAAATATAAAATAAAAATTTTAATATTATGGGAAACTTTTTGATAGAAAATTATGAAAAAGTTTTCTATAAAGTTAAGGTTTAAGAGGGAGGAAAGATGAAAAAACTATTTAGAATATTTATTATTTTATCAATAACAGTGTTATTCACATCATGTGGACAGGAAGCAACAACATATGAAGCAAAAGAAGCATTATCAAAGCATTTGATAGAAAGATATGGGGAAGAATTTGAAATAGGATATATGGGAAGAAGATCAGATGGAAAAGAAGTGTGGTATGAAGCAGAAATATATCCAAGTAAATATGTAGGAACACCAAAAGAAAGAGATAAATACTATAGAGAATCAGGGACAGTAAATATAAAAAAAGGAATATTTGGAGAAAAATTAGGAAAAGCAGGGGATACTTATGGAATAGTAAAAGTAAATGAATCAGCAGAAGAATTTTATGGAAAGAAACTGAAAGAATTATTTGGGAATAATGTATTACAAGTATATGATATATGGTTTAATAGAATATTAGAGGACTACAGCTTTGAAAATATAATTAAAGTAAGTGATGAAGAAAGAACAGCCTTAATTATAAAGGGAGGAATCTACATATTTGGAAGAGTAGAAAATGATGAAGAGAGGGAATGGTATAGGAAACAAATTTACGAATTTATTCAGTTTATGAAGGAGACAGGAACTTTTGAGTATGTGGATTTAGGTATCACTGTGATAGATGAAAGAGAACTAATAGATGTTACAAATCCAAGAAAGTATATAAAAGATTTATCAAATAATTTAGATAAAGAAACTTGGAGAAAGGAAAGGAGAAGATTGATGAAAAAAGCTAATGATGAATTTCAAGAATTAAGTAAAGAAAAAATAAAAGAAAGGATAAATTCATTAAATAAAGGAAAATATGATGATTCAGATTATGTTAATTTATTGTTTATTCACATATATTCTCCCAAATATATAGAATCAAAAGGTTGGAATAAAAGTAATAGAACAGAATTATATGAAGAAGTAAAAAAATATAATGTTATAGAAGATATAAGCTTTAAACTAGAGTGGTGGTAAAATGAATAAGATAACTGATAGAGAATTATTAGCAATATGTAATTTATCAAATTTAAAAATGGAATTTGCAAATATAATAGATAAAGAAACTGAAATAGATGATATTGATAATACAGGTAAAAAGAAAAAAATCCTGTCAAATCATACAATTTATTTAAACTTAAAAAACTAAATATAAAATAAAGATTTTAATATTATAGGAAACTTTTTGATAGAAAATTATGAAAAAGTTTTCTATAAAGTTAAGGTTTAAGAGGGAGGAAAGATGAAAAAACTATTTAGAATATTTATTATTTTATCAATAACAGCATTATTTCTATCATGTGGACAGGAAGCAACAACATATGAAGCAAAAAAAGTATTATCAAAGCACTTGATAGAAAGATATGGAGAAGAGTTTGAAATAGGATATATGGGAAGAAGATCAGATGGAAAAGAAGTGTGGTATGAAGCAGAAATATATCCAAGCAAATATGTAGGAACACCAAAAGAAAGAGATAAATACTATAGAGAATCAGGAACAGTAAATATAAAAAAAGGAATATTTGGAGAAAAATTAGGAAAAGCAGGAGATACTTATGGAATAGTAGAAGTAAATGAATCAGCAGAAGAATTTTATGGAAAGAGGCTGAAAGAATTATTTGGGGATAATGTATTACAAGTATATGATATATGGTTTAATAGAATATTAGAGAACTATAGCTTTGAAAATATAATAAAAGTAAGCGATGAAGAAAGAACAGCCCTAATTATAAAGGGAGGAATTTACATATTTGGAAGAGTAGAAAATGATGAAGACAGAGAATGGTATAGGAAACAAATTTACGAATTTATTCAGTTTATGAAAGAGACAGGAACTTTTGAATATGTGGATTTAAATTTTACAATTAGTGATGAAAGAATTTTTAGCGATAAGTTTTTTAATAATTCAAAATTACAATTGGATATGAAAAAAT
Source organism: Fusobacterium ulcerans (assembly GCF_003019675.1). NCBI lineage: Bacteria > Fusobacteriati > Fusobacteriota > Fusobacteriia > Fusobacteriales > Fusobacteriaceae > Fusobacterium > Fusobacterium ulcerans. Next base: position 2,989,314 of record NZ_CP028105.1, read on the forward strand.
ATGGAAATTATATAGAACCAAAAGGTCGGAACCAGATTTTAAATCAAACAAATAAAAGTTATAAAAATACAAATAGAAAAATCATTTTAGATAGAATTAACAATTTGAATAAAAGCAATATTGATAATGAATTTTATGGAATATACTGGCTTTATACTAAAGTATATTCACCTAAATATATTGAAAGTCAAAAGCTAAAAAATAAAATAAAAAAAGAATATAACAATATTTTTGATATTGAATTTTCAGTTGAAGGGTATAAAGATTAGGAGGAATTATGAATGAGATAACAGATAAAGAATTGCTAGCAATATGTAATTTATCAAATTTACGAATGGAATTTGCAAATATAATAGAAAGTGAAACAACAGAAACAGTAGAAATAAATGGGAAAAAAGAAGTAAAGAAAATCCTGTCAAATCATACAGTTTATTCACTCTTAGAAAAAGAAATAGAAAGTATAAAATTGGATGAGTTGGGAAAAAATATAGAAAACCCAGATGGAAGTAAAGCACTTCCAAGAGTATTTATGAGAAAAAGAGAAGATGAAAATAAACCATATTCAACAGTATACAACAGTTTAGATGAATTAAAATATACAGCAGGAATAGTGTATGAATACTATGAACATTTTAAAGCAAGTAATAAAAAGGATAATTTTTTAGAAGACTGGGAGATAATATATAGTGGAGATGGATATAATCTTACTACAGAATTTATTGACTATTTAACTGATGTAGAAAAAAATGAAAAGTTGACAAAGGTTCTCCATTTAAAAGATGAAACAGATGAATATAGATTTGAGGTAAGGAAAAATTCTGATGGAGAATATGATATAAAAAAAATAGATTCAAATAATATCTTAGTTGAACCTAGTACAGTAGATAAAGAAAAACTTAAAGAAATATATGAATTAACTGAGCAGGAAGTAGATAATACATTATCAGGGATAAAGTTCTATTCACCAAGAGAATATTATGAAAGTGCCCAAGAAAGAATAAGAATGATAAAAATAGGGTTAAATGTATTTAGAGTTCTCTCTTTCATAGCTCCCCCTATATTTAATGGTATTAAGAAAAGCAGAGAAATAGCAAAAGCAGCTTCAAGTATACCAGAGTTAACTAAGAAAATAAGTGGAGATGTAAGTGAAGAAGTAGTAAAAGCAGCTTCAAAAATGGGGAACAATAAAATTAAATTTGATAACAAAAACTTTGAAAAATATGTATCACAAAAGTATCCTGAAATAATAGAATCATTAAACAATGGTAAAATAAGTAAAGAAGCAGCAGAAATGCAAATAAATAAAGTATTTAAAGAAGGAATTAAAATTTCAATAAAAGGCAGTTCAAAAAGCTTGACAAAGGAGATTAGATCTAAACTCCTGTCAGATATGTATACAACAAATAAAATACCAAGAAAAGTTTTTGAATTTCCAAAGGCAAATATGTACAATTTCTTAGGAATGGATTTAGAGTTGCCAAATAAGCAAGCAAAAAAAATTATGGAAACAAAATTGTTTGAGGGAATGAGCAAATACTTAAAAGGAAAGGGAATAGAACAAGAGGTTTCAGAAAATATAAGTAAATATTTAGAAGAAACAATAGTAATAGGAGGCCGTGATTATTTAAAAAATATAGTTAGCATGATTGAAAATATAAGAGTAGATAATTTAGGAAATTTATTTAACGGTCTAGCAAAAGAACTGAAAATACTGACATTGCTTAATGAAAATGCAGCATATACTTTTTTTGCTGCTAGCTACTCATTAGAATATTTAAAAGAAAAAACAAAAAAACAAGAGTTTATTCCAATAGAAAAAGAAAAAATTAATAAAATGATATTTGAATTAGAAGAGATAAAAAAGGGGATATTAGAAATACCATTCCAAAAAAATATAAAAATAGATTGTTTTGATTTTGGAGTAAATATATTTGCTAAAACAGAAAAATCAGAAGATAAAAAAGCTATAAAAAAAATTGTGGTATGTTTCAAAAATTCCAGTCATGATTCACAAATAAATGAAAGATTGAGAAATGGAGAATTATATAACGAATTGATTCTTTTAGATTTAGTACGAGGATATCTTCTTCCAAAAATATTAGAAGAGAAGATGGAATTAGATGTAAATAAATTGGAAATAGTCGTAACAGGTTTTAATACAGGAGCAGAATTGGCAGGTGTATTTAGAATGCTGAGTGGCTATGAAGCAAGAGTATTTAAAACACGAAGTTTAAACATAGATGCAGAGCTTCTTTCCTTTAATACAAAAGATTTAAGCAACCTTTTTTATGGAAATATATTATCAGTTCTTGAAGAAACAAAAGAGCAGATAAAGAATATTACTATAGATCACACAATAGCACTAATATTGGGATATGTAGTATCAGGTGGAACTTCAATAGTAGCAAGTATTATTTTTTCTACAACAGTAGCTTTATTTAATCTTTATGGAATATATATAAAAGAAAAAAAGATGGAAGAATTATATGTGGCATTATGTAAGGCAGGCTTTATAGAGTGTCCTAAGAAAAATAACTGTAGAAAGTTATTCGCTGATGAATGTGAATATATTAGAGAAAAAAAGATTTTTCCTCCATTAGTAGACAATATTTCAGAAGTATACAAAGGGAAAGTAGCACTGACTTTATATCTTAAAAAAAATAATTCTATTGGATGGGGTACTAAAGAAATTTTTGTTAAAGTAGAAGACTATCTTTCAATATTAGTAGATAAATGTTATTCAGATTCAAGTGGGGCCTTTTATTTAATAGATGCAGACTCTTTAGAAAATGAAAATTATAGAAGTAAAAGATTTAAATATCAGAATTTTCCTGAATCAAGAGATAAAGAAGAGTTTAAAAGAATATTTAAGAAAGATCTTGGAGAAACAGAAAGCTATAAAATGTATAAAGAAATTTATTATGATTTTAGATTACAGGATGGAGAATATATAGTAAATGGTTATGAAGACCACTATGCTGATATTTATGATGATGACCCTCAATGGATTAATATGCATAGTGAAAGCTCGAAAATGTCAGAAAGAATACAAAAATATACAATAAATACAAAGAAAATTGATGAAAATGATAAAAAAATAGAAATGAGTTCTGGAAATATTTTGAGTTGGTATATTAATATTAACCATAAAATTCAACAAAATTATCAAAATGGAAAAATAAAACCATATAGCTGTTTTTATACAAAGGGATTTGATTATGGAACAACAGCTTATTTAAGAAAAGAAATAGTAAATTCAGAATATGATGAAAATAAAATAAATAATGAAGAGAAAATGTCAAATGTAATTTCCACAGATAATAGTGAATTTGTATTTTTTCCATTGGTAGAAGGTGGAAATATAATAGTGGAGAAGCTTGATAATGAAGAATACATAGTTTCCAATGAAAGCATAAGCAATGACTATATAGGAAGTGTATTTAGAAGTTACATGGAGGATTATTATTTAAAAGGGACAGCTAAGATTAAACCTAAATTAGATAGTTATGAAGATGATAAAAGAAAAAATAAAGACATTATTACAGATAATAAAGAATATCAGAATGAATATATTAATATGAGTCCAGTTCCTATTAATTTGAAACCCAAAACAAAAGAAGATTATTACTGTAATATAATAGGTGGTCATCAAATTGTATTGGAATCAAAAGAAAAAGGAAAAGACCTGAATATGGAATTTATAAAAAAAATGGAAGAAGCAATATTTTTTAAAATAAAGGAAAAAAATATAACTGAACCTTCCTTTCCATTATTCTTTAAAATACTTGAAAAATTAAATAAAGCAGGGAATGATTCTATCCTATCTTCATATTATACAATAAGTAATGAAACTGGGGCAAAAGCTAATCCAAATACTAAAATATTGAGAATAGGCCATATTGAAAACGGAACTGAAAACTATGATGAAAAATCTTTAAAATATATCTATAATTACTATTATGCAGAATATATTAAAGGAGTATTTTTTAATCCAAATGGTGCTAAAAAGAAAGAACTAGATAGAATAAGAAGAGGATTAATTGAATTTAAAGGAGCTGTTTCCAGAAAAGGTGAAAAAAATGAGGAAAGAGAAGCTGATAAAAAAGTAGTAGTTTCTCAAGCGGAAATAATATGTAGCAAGAGTAATGGAACAACTTCTAAATTTATAGCAACAACTTTAAAAAATGCAACTGCTGATAATAAAATAATAGGATGTTCAAAAGATAATGTTCCAATTGTAAATATAGAAAAGTTTCCATTTTGTTCTTCAGATAAAAATGGTATTTGTAAATGTGAAATACTTCATGAAACAGAATGGAATAATTGTTTAGAAACAAGTGAAATTTTTGGAAAAATAGTTACAAATAAAAGTAAATTAGTATGTCAAAGAGGTGGCACAATTTCGATAGTAAAAACTAATACAAAAAATATGGATGGAAAATAGAAGGGAGGAAGAATGGAACTAGAAACTAACTATTCAGTTGCAGATTTAAAAATTTTATTAAGTAATAATGAAATAAGAAGTGAAGGATATTTAGTAGAAGAATTTGAATTAAATTTTCAAGAAAATGCTCATAGCAAAATAAATATAGAGATAAAAGTAAAGAAAGAATATAAAAATGATTGGGGTATCTACACAAGGGAGGATATAGGCAATCAAGCAGAAAATAATGTTTCTTTTGATGTCTTATTGAAAAAGAGAAAGTGTTTTTCTGGAATTGTTCAGAATATAATTGTTATGGAAGAAGACTCAGGAGATATAAAAATAAAATTAGAAGCTCTTTCAAAAAGTGAAAAAATGGATAGAGTTAAAAGATATAGGGTATACCAAAATCCTCAAATAAAATACATTGATATAATAAGAGAAATAGCTGGAAGATACAATGAGGAAATAAATATATTAGGGATAGAGTTAGAAAATAAGGATACAAATATTCTAAGTGAAAAAATAAAAAAAGGATTGATTATTCAATACTATGAAACTGATTGGGAATTTCTAATAAGAATTGCTTCACATTTAAAAATGGCAGTATTTAGCATGGGAGCAGGAGAAATATCAATTGGATTTATGAAAGGAATAGAAAGTATAAGAGAATGGAATAAAAACAACGGAAATATAGGAAGAGGAATAGATAAATTTAACAATATTTCATATTATCTTACTTCTGTTGATTTTTATAATCTAACTGATAATATAATTGAAAATGATAAAAAAAATATGGGGATAGTAACAAATGGATATATAGGTTATAAAAATGGAAAGTTTTATGGAGAATATTCTACAAAGCAGAAAGATTATATTTATGAATATATTCCAAATGAAAATATAAAAGGCTGTATGATAGAAGGAAATGTTATGAGTCTTCCTATTGCTAAAAATGGAAAAATAGCAATAATGACAGTAGATTTTTATTCAGGATTGCAGAAAGCTGCTTCAAATAAATCTCGTAATATAATAGAAATTGAATCAGGAGGAGATTGGTTTTTACTTAACAATAAAGAAGAAAGATTCAATTTTCCATATACTACTCCTTATTCAAAAACAAATACTGGGTATTTTTGCACTCCAGAAATAATGGATACAGTAGCAGTAAACTTTCCTACTACTGAAGAGAGTGAAGGATATGTAGTTTGGGCAGTAAACAATGAAGGAAACATAAGATTCAGTAATCCTTATGTAAGAAATTATACAACAAAATTTGGAAATACTAGTGAAGAGGTCTGCTATGATTTTAGATTAAATGAAAGTAGTTACTTAATTGAGTGTGCAGAAGATGCAAGAGAAATTTTTAATAATAAAATTATTGAATGTAAAAATAATATATTAGTAAATTCAAAAAATAATATAACAATAGAAAATGCTAATGAAGTATTGTTAATTACCAAAACATATGATGTAGAAGTTGGAGAAAACTATGCCGAAAGTGTGAAATCTAAAAAAAGCTGTGAATATGGAGAACTAACAGAAGATATAAGTAAAGCTAGAAAAGTAAGGTGTGAAATTTATGATGTAACTACTGGAGCTTATAAAGTTAAACAATAAACTAAAAGATGGAGTATAAATGAAATTAAATTATTCAAATGAAAATATATTAAAAAAATATGATATAAAATTTAAAGAAAGTATAATTACCTCTGAATATTCTGAAGAGAAGAATGAACTGGAAATTAAAATTGAAATTGAATATAAAGGAGATCAGATATCATTTTTTATAGAAAGTGAACTAAAAGAAGAAGAAGGAAGATTAGAAAGTATTTTAGAACAAATGAATAAAATTTTTAATAAAATAGATTGTAAGTTAGATAAAAATGGTCAAATAGAAACTGTGACAAATGTTGAAGAAATGATGAAAAAATGGGAAAATTTAAGAAAAGAAAATTTCTTTAAACTTAAAGATGAAAATATAAAAGAATTTATATTTAAACTAAACAGAATAATGAATAATAGATATAAATTAATAGAAATGATAAAAAGATTTAATGTTATGCCATTTTTATTTTTAGGAGTTTATAATCAAGAAATAAAAAAATCAAGTCCTTTAAGATTAAAAAGAAAATTTTATAATGTTTTTCCATTAATAAATATTCCTATCCAATATGAAATATATGATGGAAGTACAGAAAAAGAGAAAATGGGTAAATTTATATTAAAAGAAGATGAAGGATTTGATCGAAGAGAATATGTAAAACAAGTATTGGAATGTTATCCAATAAAATCAGAACATAAAATTGGAAGCTTTGATTTAAAGGGAGAAGGATATTGTTCATTTGATAAAAATGATTTATTAAAAGAAATGGAATTAAAATTAGTTATAGAAGTTAAAAATTTAATAAATTATAAATGCACTTATGAAATTAAAGAAAGGTAGTAAAAATATGTTTATAAGATTTGAAATTTTTTGTAAACCTGCATATGAAATAGCATTTTCTCCAATAGATGATATTGAAGAAAATGTAGAGATACCGGTAGTGTATACAGAAAAAGATATTATAACAATTGTAATAGATGAAATAAGAAAAAAAAATATTATAAAAAAATACATGGCATTGGATGGGATAGCTGCAATAAAAGATTATGAAGTTGAAGTGGATAGTGAAGAAGAAACAGATGAAAAAACTGTAATTGATAAAAAACTTGCTATGAATTTGAATCAATTTTCAATATTTAAAGGGATAATAGATTTTATATAATAAAAAATAAAAAATGAGGTTAATACATGAATAGGGAAAAGATTAAAGAAGAAAACGAAGAAAAAAAGGCTATGCAGTTGAATCTTTCAGGAAGAAAGTATCAGAGCATATTTATAACATCTTTTCTTTCTGACAGAGGAGATAAAAGTGTAAATAATGATTATCTTACATATATTGAATTAGAGGAATATGGATGTTGGATAATAGTAGATGGAAATAATGGGGGTGTCTTTGAACATAAGATAGCACCTTTCATTGGAGAAATGCTTATAGAAACATTTATAGAAAATCCTACTATAGACAGAAAGAAAATAGAAAGAATGCTGCTTCATGTACATAGAAGATACAGAGAGATGCAGATAAGCAATAGTGATGCAGTTGAAGAATACAGCAGTTGTTCTATTGCAATGGCAGTAACAGATTATTCCAAAGTCACATTTGCCAATGTAGGAAATGCAAGATTTATGATGCTGAGGGATAACTATATAATAAAGAAAAGCAAGGATAGTACTTTAGCCTTTCTTATGTATGAAGCAGAGAAAATACTATATGATGAGATAAGATTTAGAAAAGATAGAAATATATTTACACATAAGTTTGGCATTGATAAAAATATAGCTGTCAATGTTTCTAAAACTATGACACTTCTTCCAAATGATAAGATATTACTTATGACTCAGGGAGCATGGGAAAACCTTGATGAAGATGATATTGAAAAAGATACTGCTAAATCACAGAGAGTAGGACAATGGATAGGAAATCTTGTAAAATCTATGAATAAAAATTGCTACATGAACTTATCTAACCATACATTGTGTGGAATATTTATAAGCAGACCAGCTCCTCTTTTCCCAGAGCCAGAAACATGGATGAGCAGTATTAGAAAGAGTTTTAATGCAATAGATAAAAAACTGTATAAAATAGGAGCTATAGTATTATTACTATTTTTGATTCTATTTGGAGGAAAGAAATTTTTCCAATATCAAAAATTGGAAAAAATGTATAGTTATGCTGTAGAAAAAGAAAAGTCTGGGGATGCTATGATGGTAGAAAGGAAATATAGGACTGCTTCTGAAGACTATCAAGCAGGTATTGAAAAATATATAGAATTGAGTAAATACAGAGGAAATAGATATGAAGAAAGAATAAAAGACTTGGAATATTTTTCTAATCAGGCTAAAATTTCTGAAAAGATAGCTCAAAGTATAAGTACAGCAGGAATAATGCTCAAAAATCAAGAGTTTCAAAAAGCTGTAGATGAATTAAAATCTGCTGATGTTCTTGCTTTAGAATTGAGAGAAGATAATAGTTTAAAAGATGAAGTAAAATACAAATTGAAATCCGTGGAAGCTTTAAATAAAGCATATGAAGAAAAATTGAAAGCAGATGAACTGTATCTTCAAAAAGCGAATACCAATAAAAAAAGACAACAGATGAAAAAAGAAGCTATGGAAATATATGAAAGAATAGCTCCTGTATTTTTAGAAAGTGATCAGAAAGTTATCTATGATGAAATAATTGAAAAAATAGAAGCTGGCAAAGCACCTGCTACAAAGAAAGCTCCTGTAAAAACAACAACTGCTGAATCGCTTTTAAAAGAAGGAAATAAAATGTTTGAGCAGTTTAGATACTATAAATCATACGAACTTTATAATTCAGCTTTAAAAAAATCAAAAGACCCTAAAATGACAGAAATGATTAAAGGGAAAATAAATATGAATGGGATACTTTTAAGAGGAGTACAAAGTGAATTAGATGGTGACAGGCTGTCAAAGAATAAGAATAACAAAGAAGTAACAAAAAATAAATATAAGGAAGCTATGAATCACTATAAGAAACTTAAATATAATGATTATATGCCTTCACAAAGATATAATGTAATAGTAGAAAGATTAGAGAAAAAGTTAAAAAAATTTTAATATAAAATATAAAAGCCAGTCTTTATTGAGAGAGCTCAATTTGACTGGCTTTTTGATTAATTTAATTTTTTAGAATTTTTAAAATCTTTGTTATATATGAAATTTGCTACAAACATAGCTGAGACTCCTCCTATGAGTTTAGCAGCTATTACAGGAAATACAAGAGCTGTGTCAACTCCAGCTGTAAATCCAAGATGGCTTCCCAAAACAAAAGCACCACTGACAGAAAAAGCTATATTTATTATCTTTCCTCTTTCATCCATATCTTTTAAAATATTATACATAGGTATATTATGAGCAAGACAGGCTATAATTCCAGCGGTAGAATTTTCATTTATTCCAAAAAGCTTCCCTAATTTTACTAAAGGATGTTTAAATACTTTTGTTATAAAATACACCATTGGAAAAGCACCAGCTAAAGTCATTCCTATTTTACATATTATTTTAACAGCTTCCAGTGCAGGAATCATACCCTGTACCAATACCTTTCCAGTAAGAGTTTCTACTATCTGCAATGCAAGTCCAATAGTTATAGCTATAAACATCACTTTAGAAAAAAGTGAAAATGATTTAGATACAGCTTTCGGATATTTAAGAAGTGCTACACATATAAAGAAAGTAAAAATAATTGTAGGTATTAAATTGAGTATAAGCATTTTGAAGCTGAATCCTGCTATCAATCCTCCAAAAAAACATCCTAATGGAATAGTAGAAAGTCCAGCCATAATACCTTTAGATAAATATTTCTCATCCTCTTTATTTATTATTCCCATAGCCACCGGGATAGTAAAAGAAAGAGTAGCTCCCATAGTGGCAGCTAGAAATAATCCACCAAAAAATCCAGCTTCCTGTGAGAGAGCAAGTTCCATGCTGAGAGAATATCCTCCCATATCATTGGCTAAAATAGTCCCAGCAAACATTGCAGGATCAGCACCTATTAACTTATACAGTGGTGTAATAACAGGTTTTAAAGCAGAAGCAATCAATGGAGAAAGGGATATTATTCCCAGCATAGCCAGTGAGAGAGTCCCAATAGCCATTATTCCCTCTTCAAATTTCTTTCCATAGCCAAATCTGTTCCCCAAAAGTCTGTCAACAGCACCAACTAACATAAAAAATATCATTAAATAGATGATAATATTATTGATACTCATTTTTTTCTCCTTAAAAATTTATTAAATTCAATATCAATTATAATATATTTCTAAGAAAAATAGAATAGTTTAAAATCAAATAGTTTCAAAAAAATATAGATATGAGAAAAAATCTTTGAAAAAAAGCTTTATACCTGTTAAAATTATAGTATAAGATTAAAAGGAAATAGAAGAGGTGGTGCTTTATGAAAAATATATTGTTCATACTGTTTTTTTCATTATCTGCTGTAGCCAGCGGATTAAAAGAAGTGCCTATGCTTGAAGAGAAATCAACTGTAAAAAAAACTAAAAAAATAGATGATAAAATAACTGTAAAAGAAAATAAAGTACCCAAGGAAGTAAAAGAAACTATTAAAAAAGATATCACCGACTCTGCTGAAGATGAGCTAAAGAAAGAGAATCTACAGGAAGAAAAAGCAATAT